>JAKASH010000067.1 GCA_021828225.1 Acidobacteriota bacterium
GTACGCCGGGCAGGCGCCGGGCGAGCTGGAGCAGATGAAAAGAGAGAAGAGATGAAGACGAACGAAACACCAACACTAACAGCGCCGGATTTGACTACGAAGCCGGACCTGCTTGAGGAAACCATACGCACGATGCTGCGCGAGTTGGGCGAAGATACCGACCGCGAAGGATTGCTCAAGACTCCCGAGCGCGTGGCACGATCGTTGAGGTTCCTGACCAGCGGCTATGACCAGGATGTCAAGAAGGTGCTGAACGGCGCCGTCTATTCCGTCGCCTACGACGAGATGGTGATTGTGAAAGACATCGAGATTTTCAGCCTTTGCGAGCACCATTTGCTGCCGTTCTTCGGGCGCTGCCACGTGGCCTATATTCCCACCAAAAAAGTGATCGGCCTGAGCAAGATTCCGCGGCTGGTGGACGCTTTCGCGCGGCGGCTGCAGATTCAGGAAAGGTTGACCAACCAGATTGCCGAGACGATTATGGAAACCATCAAGCCGCAGGGAGTGGGCGTGATTATCGAGGCGCGGCACCTCTGCATGATTATGCGGGGCGTCGAAAAGCAGAATTCGATTGCGGTTACGTCGGCGATGCTCGGGGCCTTTCGGGAAGGCGAGCAGACCCGCGCCGAGTTCCTGCGGCTGGTGCGGGAGAGAAGCTAGGGCGCATCCGCATGAAACATTGCGATAGTAGCGCCGGGCTTTACGCCCGGCATGCCGCCGTGGAGGGCGGCGCTACACAGGAAATGCGTGGACTGAAGGACAGAGTTGCTGTTGTGACCGGGGCCAGCCGGGGGATCGGCCTGGCGATTGCGCGGGGACTGGTCCGCGAAGGTGCGGAGGTGGTGCTGGTTGCCCGGGACCGGAAAGCGCTGACTGTTGCAAAGAAGAAGCTTGGCGGCAAGGCGAGCGCGGTCGCTGCAGACGTCGCGCAGCCGGCCGGCGTCGATCGCGTTTTCAGGCAGGTGAAGAAGCGCTACAGTCGGCTCGATGTTCTGGTGAACTGTGCGGGTGCTTTTACTTACAAGCCTTTCAGTGAGACGACTTTTGAGGATTGGCAACGCAATATTGAATCGAACCTGACTTCGGTTTTTCTCACCACCCAGGCAGCGCTTCCTTTGTTTGGGCGCAGCCGGCACGCGCATCTGGTCAACATTCTGTCGGTTTCAAGCGTCCAGGCTTTTCCGAACTGCTCGGCGTACACGGCGGCGAAATACGGAGCGCTGGGGCTGACGCGCGTGCTGCGGGAAGAGTTGCGGCCGCAGGGGATTCGGGTGACGGCCATCTTGCCGGGGTTGACGGACACGCGCGTGCTTGATGCGTTCGGATTTGAGATTCCGCGCAGCCGGGTGATGCAGCCGGAGGACGTTGCGGAAGCGGTGATTGCGGCGCTTCGGCAGCCGCCTCGAACGGCGGTTGAAGAGGTGCTGTTGATGCCCTCAACCGGCGCTGTTTGAGGTCTGAAAGGTGTTCTGCGCGAGGTCTTTTCCAGGCCAGGAGTCGGGAATTTTGATCTTCCTCAAGCATTTCTTTGCCAAACTAACAAGAAAAATGTTATGCTACCGAGTGAAAATGTGGGAGAAATTGTCGGAAACGAGGAGAAATAGCGGATGGCGTTAACCCGGGATTCAAAGTCGCAACTTATCAACAATTTCAGAGTTAGCTCTTCGGACACGGGTTCGCCAGAGGTGCAGATTGCTCTTTTGACAGAGCGCATCTCTTACCTGACAGAGCACTTTCGCGTGCACCGCAAGGATCATGCGTCAAGGCGCGGCCTGCTGACGATGGTGGGCAAACGGAAGCGCATGCTCGAGTATTTGAAACGGCATAACGCCGAGCGTTACAAACAGGTGATCGAAAGACTAGGGATCCGCAAATAGGGCGGTAGTGAGAGAAAGAAAAAAGACACTGGGTCAAACTGCCACTTCAGGACTGAGCGACCCCCGGCGTATGCGCCATGGGTCGCTTTTTCTTTAATGAGGGGCCTTACGTGTATCGTGACCCTTCGTTAGCTCTGTGGGGTACCTGCCTCGGTCCACACTCCCTTACCTGAAAATGAAAAAGGCTACCTGAAGTCCCTGCCGTGAATGGCTGGCTACCGGAGGTGAATCCGGACGGTTTATTGAGAGCGCGGCGTGAGTTGGGGCGAGCTAGCGAGATTCGGAGGATTGATTTATGGAACAGGTTAGTATTCCACTGGGAGGAAGTACACTTTCAATTGAGGTCGGCAAGCTTGCCAAGCAGGCGAATGGCTCGGCCTATGTGCGTTACGGCGACACGGTTGTGCTGGCCACGGCGTGTTCAACTTCACCGCGCGAAGGAATCGATTTTTTCCCGCTGACGGTGGACTATCGTGAGTATACGTATGCGGCAGGGAAGATCCCCGGCGGTTTTTTCAAGCGCGAAGGGCGCCCCACGGAGAAGGAAATTCTCAGCAGCCGGCTGATTGACCGCCCTGTCCGGCCGATGTTTCCCGAGGGCTTCAAGGATGAGACCCAGGTGATTGCGATGGTTCTCTCCGCCGACACCGACAACAACCCTGATGTGATCGGGCTTGTTGCGGGCGCGGCGGCACTCTACCTTTCCGATATTCCTTTCCCGACGCCGATTGCGGCCGTTCGCGTGGGTCTGGTGGAAGGGCACCTGGTCACCAATCCTTCCTATTCGGAAATCAAGTCGAGCCTTCTCAACATGGTGGTTGCGGGCAGTGAGGACGCCATCGTCATGGTGGAAGCGGGGGCGACCGAAGTTTCTGAAGAAGCCATCAGTGACGCCATCCAATACGCGCACGAGGAAATCAAGAAAATCGTCGCTGTTGAAAAAGAATTGTTCCAGAAACTGGGCATCACGAAGCGGGAGTTCGTTGCGCCGGCCATCGATAAAGCGATTGAGAGCGAAGTCACGCAGAAGGTGGCGGCGAATCTCCGCGAAGCGATGGACACCTCGAAGCACCCCAAGCTGGAAAGCCAGAAGAAAATCGCGGAGCTTCGAGAGGCATTGGTAACGAGTTACCCGGAAGCCGATGAAGAAAAGCGCCGCAAAGTGGCCGAAGCCTTTGAGCGGCTCGAAGAGCGCCTTTTCCGGGAGGACACCCTCGTGAAGCGCCAGCGTCCTGACCGGCGCGCCTTTGATCAGGTTCGGCCGATAAGCTGCGAAGTTGGTTTGCTGCCCAGGACTCACGGCTCGGCCCTGTTTACGCGAGGCGAGACGCAGGCCCTGGTAACGGCGACACTGGGTACGGCCGAGGACATGCAACGCCTGGACGTTCTGGAGGGCGAAGCCTTCAAACGCTTCATGCTTCACTACAACTTTCCGCCCTTCAGCGTGGGCGAAGTGGGATTCCTGCGCGGTCCGGGACGGCGGGAAATCGGGCACGGCGCTCTGGCCGAGCGCGCGCTTCTTTCTATGGTTCCTGACGAAGCGAGTTTTCCCTACACCGTACGTGTGGTTTCCGACATCCTGGAGTCCAATGGATCATCCTCCATGGCAACCGTGTGCGGAGGCTGTCTGGCCCTGATGGATGCCGGAGTGCCGATCAAGTCGCCGGTGGCCGGAATTGCCATGGGGCTGGTCAAGGAAGGCGACAAGTACGCCATCCTCACCGATATCGCAGGCGCCGAAGACCATTACGGCGATATGGACTTCAAGGTCGCGGGCACCCGGGATGGCATCACGGCTCTCCAGATGGACATCAAGGTCAGCGGCATCACTCCGCAGATCATGGCGGAAGCTCTCTCCCAGGCCAAGGCAGCCCGGCTGCACATCCTGGAGAAAATGCTTGCGGCGCTTCCTGAGCCTCGAACCAATATTTCGACTTTCGCACCGCATATCCACACGATCCACATCAATCCTGCAAAAATCGGGGAACTGATTGGACCTGGCGGGAAAGTCATTCGCGGGATTGTGGAACAGACCGGCGCGAAGATCGATGTTGAAAACGACGGGCGAGTCAACGTGGCCGCGGTCGACGAAGCTTCGGCCAAAAAAGCCCTCAAAATCATCAAGGACATGATGGCGGAGGCCGAGCTGGGAAAGACCTATCTCGGCAAAGTGGTTCGCCTAGCCGATTTCGGCGCCTTCGTCGAAATCTTCCCCGGAACCGACGGCCTGCTGCACATCAGCGAGGTTGCCGAGCATCGCATCCGGGATATTCGCGATGAGCTCAAGGAAGGCGACCAGCTTCTGGTGAAGGTTATTTCGATTGACGGCAACAAAATCCGCCTTTCCCGCAAGGCCGTCCTGCGCGAGCAGCGACAGAAGGCCGGGAAGGAAGGCCAGCAACCGCAAGGGGACGTGGAGCACTCTCACGAGAGAAGCTAAACGCCTCTCAATTTAACTTCCAACGGCTGCCGGCGAGAGGGTTTCCGATCTCCGCCGGCAGTTTCTGTTTTTTCGGGCGGTAAAGCCTGCGCTTCGCCATCTGTTTCCCCCCAGAAGATTCTCTTAAGAGCAGGAGAAAGTTCCGCCGTCCGTTATCTTGACACCCGTTCGGGAGTTACATAGCATGACATTGAACAGCTTTTTTGAAGCGATCCAGGAAAGCGAAAGCACCGGGGACGCGGCGGCTCCTGGTTTCTTGTGACGCAGGTTCGGGCCACGTCCAGTGCAGGTATCGGGGTGGCTTTAGGCGTTGAGGTTCTTCGACCCCAGGGGCCTGAAGGCCCGCTTTTATGCGAATGTGCCTCGTGTCGGCACGGATGAATCTGTGCCCTGACGTTCCTTGGTTTGAAGAATCGCCCGATCGGGCGGCCAAGCCGCAGCGGCGGCATTCTGGAGTAAAAATCAATGGAAATCACGGTTAGTTTCAGCGACGATGTGACGATTCTGAGGCTGCATGGAAAATTTATAGCAGGCCGCGATGGCCCATTCTTTCGCCAGAGGGTCAAGGAATTGGTCGACGGCGGAAAGCGCAAGCTGCTGCTCGATTTTTCCGACGTTTCGTACGTTGATTCGACGGGCCTGGGTTTCCTGGCTGGCAGCCGGAACGTGGTCCACCGGGCAGGGGCCAGCCTGGTGCTTGTGGGCCTCAACGAGCGCGTCAGGCATGTACTGGATGAGGTGAAGCTCTCTGAGTATTTCCTGATTGCCCAGGACGAAACCAGCGGAATCGCGAAGCTTGGAGAAACGCCTGCGCCGTAACCAGGACTGGAAATCGAACCGTTCATCGGCTGAAAAAATGTGTTGGGAGCCAGCCTCTATTGGCAGAGCTGAAGCTCTGCCCCCCTGGCTGCGGGAGGCTCCGATTTCTGGGTGAACCCTGTCCTCTGCATTGCAAGGCCGTAGATTCTTGTTTTCTTGGCAGGAATTCTTCTCTGTGTGCTCTGTGGCCTGAAAAGATTAAACACAGAGAGCACTGAGATCCTCCGTGCGCTCGGTGGTAAAGCTTGTGAGATACGGAGAACACTGAGACCAATGTTGGTTGCGGCTCTGCTGCACTGCGCTTCACTTCATGAATAATGCAGGTCAGGCCGTGAGCTTCCATGGCGCGCGGTAATCGCGGACAACGTATTGATGCGCGTCCGAGCTTGCGCCGGCCACGAGTTTCTGGTTCTCCACATCCCACACGATCCGCTCTTTGCTGCGGAAGGCGACGTTCCCGAGCAGGCATGCGCTGGTCGAGCGATGCCCGATTTCGATGTCGGAAATGGGACGCTTGCGGGATTTGACGCAATCCAGGAAGTTCCGCACGTGGTCGAAATGCGAATCGTTGACCGAACTCATCTGCATGGAGGCGGTTCTGGCAACTTCCTTTTTACCTTCCTTGCGCTGTTCGGGGATTACCTCAAAGCCGCTGCGGTCGACAAACAGGGTTCCATCCGTTCCGTGAAACTCAATTCCATAGCCTTTGTTGTACATTGAGTTGGCGTTGTCCCAGCGGTTTTCGTAGACGCAGACAAAGTCCGGATGCTGGTATTCGTAAGTCACCTGAAGAGTGTCCGGGGTCTGGGCATTGTCGCGGATATAGAATTTTCCACCCTGCCCGGTGATGACGGTCGGCCCCTCCACCTGCATGGCCCAGTGAACGATGTCGATGAGATGGACGCCCCAGTCGGTCATGTATCCGCCAGCGTAATCCCAGAAATAGCGGAAGGTTGACCATCGCTGAGGTAGATTGGGGTCGGGTCCGAAACGGTTCCAGTTGAACGAAACTTTGGGCGCTGGGCCCAGCCAGAAGTTCCAGTCGAGATCGGCCGGCGGGTCTGAATCCTGAGGATTGCCAATGCCTTCCGGGTACTCGTTGGCATAATTCCAGGTGCGAACGAAGCTGACCTTACCGATGAATCCGTCCTGCACCAGCTTGACGGCCTTCTGGAAATGGATGCCCGAGCGCTGCTGGGTTCCAACCTGCACGACCCGGTTGTGCTTGCGAGCGGTCTCCACCATGACGATGCCTTCGTCGATGGTGTGGCAAATGGGCTTCTCAACATAAACATCCTTGCCGGCCTTGCAGGCTTCCGTCATGACTAGCGGGTGCCAGTGGTCGGGAGTTCCGACGACAATCACGTCGATATCTTTCCGGTCAAGCACCTGGCGAAAGTCGCTGTAGGTTTGAGCCTTGCCCTTGGCAGCTTGCAGGCCTTTGTCCAGGTTCGGCTTGTAAACATCGCAGACCGCGGCGATTTCAACATCCGGCTGCCGGCCGAAGTCCTCCAGGTCATATCGTCCCATCTGGCCCGTGCCAACAACTCCCACAATGACCTTGTCGCTGGCGGCGACGGGCCTTGCATTGGCCAGCACGGGGAATCCCAGTCCTGCACCGGCAGTCCCAATCGCGGCTCTTTTCATAAACTCACGTCGATCAAATCTCTCGGCCATGGTCAATCCTCCGTTCCTGTTTTAGGTGAGCTTGCGGGTTCAGCAGATTCATATCACATTGTTGCCAAGAGGGAAAGCGAACTTGTAAGAAAGATTTGAGATCGGCGTCCACGTTTCCGATGCCGGCAGGGTCGTGCGAAGCTCGCCGATGGCCAATGGCAATCGGTTGCACCCGATTCGTTTACCGCTCGCACAGGCCGATGGGTGTGGGGGGCGAGATAGCCGCCGCCCGCCGCCACGTCCTCCGAGAGACGGCACGGAGATCGCCGTCGTGCGCTCGTTCCCGGGGTTATGACTTGATTTCAGAAATGCCCCGTTATAACGTAATTGTGGTGATGCAGTAATCCTGACTTGGCGAGGGGGAGGCCTATCGGTTCGCCACTGGTCTGAGAGCAGACCCTCAGAAGAGCCGGCCGAAGAGAGCCAATAATCCTGGTCGTTCAGGCCATGGGTCAAACCTGCTGTTGACTTGTTTTCGTCCACGGGAAAGAGAGTCCATGCGTTTCAGGGGCAGGGCAGCGGAGACTTATATCCCGCGGGCGGGTCAGCCGAACGCAGACCGGCAAGGCAGGACCGGCCCTGCGCCTGTCAGGTTGTTTCCCGGGATGAGCACAGAATCATAGGGCTTGCAACGCGAGCGGAAGGAAGAGGGAGATAGTGCTATGTACGATCCACAAGCCATTCAACTTATCGTGTTCTTAGTAGTTGTCGGTTTCATTCTGCTCTTTGTCCTGGGACTGATTTACGGATTGTTTCTGCTGGCCAAGATTCGCTCTCAGGCCGTGCGAATCAACAAGAGCCTTGACGAGCTCCTGGCAAGATCTGCAACGAATCCCACGTCCGCGAGCGCGTCCAAGCCCTCCCAATCATAGGTTCCCTATTTCAGCCGCATTCCCCTCTGGTACCTCAGGGCATAAGCTCGGGGCACGCCGGGTGCAGGGCCCAAAGGTCCATTTGCCTGCAAGTTTAGGGTCCCTGCCGGCATGGCGCATGCTGTGCCCTGACGCTTGTCGGATTTCAGCCATGTTACGAATGATCCAGGTTCGGGCGCCTACAGGGACTTATTCTTTGCTGAGCTTGCTGGCAAGAGTCAGAAGCAGCTTGCGGTTGGCGGTGGTCATCGTTTCAAAGGACTTGACCAGCCTGCGGACGGACTTCGACTGGCTCGCCGGGGCAGGAACTCGCGGGGCTGCGGGATGGCCTGTTCCGCGAAAAAGAAGCTGATAAGGCTCGACTTCCAGAGCTTTGGCAAATTTGTCCAGGGTGGTCAGGGAAGGAGCGGTGTAGCCGCCTTCAACGCGGGAAATGTAGGAACGCAGCAACCCTGAGCGCTTTTCAATGTCACCCTGTGATAGCCCTTTGGCTTCGCGAAGGGCACGGATTCGCTTTCCGATATCCATACGTTTATGAAATCAGAAACGAAGTTTATTGTCAATAATATTGTATTGCCGAAATAACGCACTTTTGGAACTATGTAATACAAAGTTACTATGTGGCTGGCCTGATTCTTGAGAGGCCAGAGGCTTAATGGCCTCGGCTGGAGCCGCGCGGGGCAGTCTGGGCCGCGTAATGGGTTACAAGATCGAGAAATGCCAAGGCAAGTAATGCTCCTCCGGCTTCCGTCAGGACCGGCAACAATACGGCCAGATTTGCTCGCTCTGAAAGCTGGCGATCGTTGCCGTCGGTAATGGCGAAGATTTTCTGATCAGCCTTTTGCCTGTGCTCCCGGACTGACTCGTGAACCTGCTCTTTCAGCCCGCAGCGCGACGAGGAAAGATAAAGAATTCCCTCGCCGGGCTCCGGTGTGTGGTGGAATGCCTGGTGAAAGTGCAGCAGTTCGCAGGCGTGGGAGTTGACCCCGGCCAGCTTCCCAAGCTGGTCTGCGGCCTGCATTGCCACCGGATGAAACGGGCCTCCGCCCACCACGAAGGCTTTCGGCAGGGGGGCCAGTTCGCTGGCAAGCGCGCGGCCTGCATCGGAAATCTGATTCAGGACCCACTCGACATGCCGGGGCAGCTTCGCAAGCTCTTCCTCGAACTCGGCGAGATGCCGGGCCGAGCCTTTGAGAACCGGGGCAGCCGCCGCAGCCAAATAGAACATCACGGCGTGCCGGCAAAAAACCGACAGGGCTCCTTCGGCCGGGGACGCTCCAGCAAAGTAATTAACGACGGCGTCCGCCAGTTTAACGAGCTCGCTTGTGGGGCTGGTCGTTACTGCCCAGACAATCGCCCCACGGCTCCTGGCTCTCCTGGCCGCCTGCACGGTCTCTTCATCCTCACCCGAGCTTGAGACCACAATCACAAGCGAGCGAACGGCAAGCGCCGGAATCGTATAGGCGCTGAAAGCCGCCGGCCGCCGCACGATGACCGGCACACCCAGGAGGGATTCAAAAGCCCAGGCGCCACTCAGTGCCGCCATGTAAGAGGATCCGTCGCCGACCATAAAGACGGGCCGTTCAGTCCAACTGGCACGCCGGATCAGAGCGTCGTACTGAGGCCGGCCTTCCTCCGACATCTGCTGCAGGGCATGGGGGATTTCCAGAAGTTCGTTCTTAATGTTCACGCTCACCTCGATTTAGGTTTTTCGACCGCAATTGGAGTGTGCCACAAAAGGCTGATTTCAATTATAATAACTCGGAGAGGAAAAAGGCGGTTTCACGCGAACGGAAGGGCTGGAGAGCGATACTTGTACCTCCACGCGTTCCTTAACTTATCGGCAATGCCAGCAACAGGCAGCACAGGGGATCTGACCATCATCCATGAACGATTTCGATTTTGGCGCGATGCTCTGTGGGCATTCTGAAGAATCCGGCCTAAGCGTGGAACTGTCTCGAATTTTATGTAACGCTCCCTAGTTTTGAATCGTCATAAAAAAAATGGGATCAGGATTGGGAAAAGTGTCAACCAAACTAAAAATCTTGGGGTTGTTTCTGGCCGCGTCCATGGCCGTCCTGCTTGTTACGGGTTGTTCTGAAAAGAC
>JAKASH010000068.1 GCA_021828225.1 Acidobacteriota bacterium
GCAAGCGGATCGATTGAGCCAGAGTTAATCGCGCGTCCCGGCGCGCGCTATTCTCCCAGAACCTTGATCACCACGCGCTTGCGGCGCTGGCCGTCGAATTCGGCGTAGTAGACCTGCTGCCAGGGACCGAGGTCGAGCCGGCCCTTCGTGACCGGCACCAGCACCTGGTGCCCCACCAGAAGGTTTTTCAGGTGGGCATCGCCGTTGGTTTCGCCGGTCTGGTGGTGGCGATAGTCGGCGCGGAACGGGGCGAGTTTTTCAAGCCACTCGTCGATGTCGGCGATCAAGCCGTCTTCGGCGTCGTTGATATAGACTCCGGCCGTGATGTGCATGGCCGAAGCCAGGACCAGTCCTTCTTCGATTTTGGCGGCCGAAAGCGCTTTCTCCAATTCCGCCGTGATATTGATGAACTCGCGCTTCTTCTTTGTGTTGAACCACAGGTACTGCGTGTAGGCTTTCATATCGCTTCTACCTCCCATAAGATTTTTCTATGCGTGGGCAAAGGGTCGCCGTTGACCAAGCCCTGCCCAAAAACGTAAGCTTATTGTAGAATGTTTGTTTATCCCATTAGCCGTTTGCCCGACTCGCTGCGAGCGATTACGCTAACTAGGCTCGCATTTTTAGGGGAAAACAGGAAAAAAGCAGGAGGCTTAATATGAAATCCGGCAATTCCAGCCGAGGCGCCGTGAATGTTTCGGAGGCCAATGGAGCTGAGGCCCAGTTGGTCGAACAACAGGAGCGCGCCCGCCGGGCCGACCCGCAACTTCTGAAGGATCTGCTGGAAAAAATGCTGCTGGTTCGGCGTTTCGAAGAGAAGGCTGCCGAGATGTACACGCTGGGGAAGATCGGTGGCTTTTGCCACTTATACATCGGGCAGGAAGCGGTTGCAACGGGCGCCATCTCAGCCCTGGAACCTCAGGACGCGGTTCTCTGCTCCTACCGCGAGCACGGCCACGCGCTGGTTCGGGGGATGGATCCGGGACCCGTCATGGCCGAACTTTTCGGCAAGCGGACCGGCTGCTCGAAGGGCAAGGGCGGTTCCATGCACATCTTCGACCCGCGAGTGGGATTCCTGGGCGGGCACGGCATTGTAGGCGGACAGATACCCCTGGCCGCGGGCGTCGCCTTTGCCGCCAAGTACCTGAACCAGTCGCGCGTCACGCTGTGCTTCTTCGGCGAGGCCGCGGTGAATATCGGATCGTTCCACGAATCGCTAAATCTTGCCCAGTTGTGGAAACTGCCAGTGGTCTTTATTTGCGAGAACAACGAGTTCGGCATGGGGACTCCAATCCTGAAGACTTCCGCGCTCCGCGACCTTTCAGAAAAAGCCGGGTCGTACGGCATGGCGCGGGCGGTCGCGGATGGCATGGACGTGCTGGGGATGCACGAAGTGGTTGCTGAGGCCGTCGAGCGGGCGCGGAAAGAGGATCTCCCCACGCTGATTGAAGCGCGGACCTACCGCTTTATGGGCCATTCGATGTCCGACCCCGCCCACGGCACCTACCGGACCAAGGAAGAACTGGCCGAGCATCGGCAGCGCGACCCCATCAAACGCTTCACTTCCACGCTGGAATCTCTTGGCATCATCAATCAGGAATATATCGACGATCTCGATAACAAGATTCATGAAGTGGTCGATCAGGCCGTGACGTTTGCGGACGAGAGTCCGTTTCCCGCGCCCGAAGAGCTAACCACGAACGTCTATCTTCCATAAGGCGGGCGGAGCAAAGACTATTTAGGGTCATCAAACTGCGGCGTTCAAGGCTCGTGCGGCCGTCAGCTTCCAGCCGGGCCGGTTACCGCCGCCATAAAGAGGAGTACCAATGGCAGTCATAGCATTCCGGGAGGCACTGAATCAGGCGCTGCGCGAAGAAATGCAGCGGGATGAACGGGTCTTCCTGATGGGCGAAGAAGTCGGCGCTTATAACGGCGCCTATAAAGTCAGCAAAGGATTGCTCGACGAATTTGGTCCCAAGCGCGTCCTCGACACTCCCATTACGGAGCTGGGGTTTACGGGCCTCGGCGTAGGCGCGGCCATGGGAGGTTTGCGGCCGATCGTCGAAATGATGACCTTCAACTTTTCGCTGCTGGCTCTCGACCAGATTGTGAACAGTGCCGCAAAAATGCTCTACATGTCGGGAGGCCAGATCAGCGTGCCGATGGTGGTTCGAGGGCCGGGCGGCGCGGGCCATCAACTGGGCGCGCAACACTCGCAGGCGCTGGAAGCCTGGTTCTGCCACGTTCCGGGACTCAAGGTCGTCACCCCGTCCACTCCCAAGGACGCCAAAGGGCTGCTCAAATCCTCAATTCGCGACAATAACACCGTGATTTTCATCGAGTCGGAAGTCCTCTACGGGCTGAAGGGCGAAGTTCCGGAAGAGGAGTATACGATTCCGCTGGGCGTTGCGGAAATCAAGCGTCCGGGAAAGGACGTCACTCTGATTGCGCATGCCAAAATGGTTCATGTGGCGCTGCAGGCGGCTGAGGAGCTTGAAAAAGAAGGCATCGACGCCGAGATCATCGATCCCCGCACGCTTCGACCGCTCGACACGGAAACCATCATCCAGTCAATCCAGAAGACCAACCGGGCCGTTGTCGTGGAGGAAGGCTGGCCTTTCTGCGGCATCGGGGCCCAGGTGGTTGACACCATTCAGCACCGGGCTTTTGATTATCTCGACGCGCCCATCCTGAGGGTGACGGGTGTTGATGTTCCCATGCCTTATGCAAAGCCGTTGGAACATCTTTGCGCGCCGGACAAGGCCCGCGTCATTGACGCCGTTCACCGGGTAACGTATAAGAATTAGCCCGGTCAATTTTCCTCAAGGGGTTTAGGTATGGCATCTCGTCTACTCATGCCCAAAGGCAGTGACACCATGACCGAGGGCAAGGTCCTGAAGTGGCTCAAGAACGAAGGCGAGCAGGTAGTCAGCGGCGACGCTCTGGTCGAAATCGAGACCGATAAAGTCGACATGGAAGTTGAATCCATGGCGGCCGGCGTTCTGCGCAAGGTGATGGTTCAGGCCGGAGAAACCGTGCCGGTAGGCCAGATGCTGGCCATCATCGGCAAGGCCGACGAAGACATTTCCTCGATGGTTTCGGCCGACGGCGGCGCTGCCGCGGCCAAGGCTCCAGCCGAGAAGAAAGAAGCTCCAGCCGCGCAACCGGCTCCGGCGGCGCCACCCGCCGCGGCTCTGGCGCTCGAGGCGGCAAAGCCCGCGGCTGTCGCGGCGGGAGGACGCATCTTCGCTTCGCCGCTGGCCCGCCGCATCGCGCGCGAGTCCGGGCTCGATCTGGGGGTCATTCAAGGTTCGGGCCCCGGCGGGCGCATTATCCGCCGCGACGTGGAATCGGCCATGGCTGAGGGCGCTCCGATGCGCCCACCCGTTCCGCAGCTTGTTCCGGAAGCCGCCGAATACCGCGACGAACCCCTCAGCCAGATGCGCAAGACAATCGCGGCACGGCTCACCCAGAGCCTGGGGCCCGTCCCCCACTTCTACCTCACCATCGAGGTGGATATGAAAAAGGCGAAGGAGCTGCGCGAGGCGGCAAACAAGCTGAACCCCGATCTGAAACTCACCTATAACGACATCATTGTGAAAGCCTGCGCGGTGGCTCTGACCCAGCATCCCGATACTAACGCCAGTTACACGGGCGAAGCCATCCGCTACTACAACCGCGTCCACCTCGGCATCGCCGTCGCCATCGAAGGTGGCGGCCTGATCACGCCGGTTGTTCGCGACTGCAACCGCAAAACCCTTCAGCAGATTTCAGCGGAATCCAAGGATCTGATTGCCCGAGCGCGCACTCGCAAATTGAAGCCCGAGGAATATACGGGCAGCACCTTCAGCGTCTCGAACCTGGGCATGCTGGGCATTGAGGAGTTCTCGGCCGTTATCAATCCGCCCGAGGGCGCCATCCTGGCCATCGGCGCTGTGGCGGAAAAACCGGTGGTGGAAAACGGACAGATCACCGTCGGTTTCCGCTGCAAGATGACGCTCTCCTGCGATCATCGCGTGGTCGACGGCGCAACGGGTGCGAGGTTCCTGCAGACCTTTAAGCAGATCCTCGAGAATCCTATTCTCATGGCTCTTTGATCGCCGCTGTGGCGCCGGTGTCCCCACCGGCGCATTTCGGCGCTGAGGACAGCGCCGCTACAAGAACCTACGCAGCACCCGGTTACGCCGTCTCCACTTCCTGCTTTGCGGCGGGCCGTTCCGGAACCTGCCGGGTTTCCAGTGGAAACCCTTTTTCTTTCCAGCCAGCCAGGCCGCCGGCAAGCGGCCGGACGCGTGTGATCCCGCGCCGTTTGAGCATCAGCGCCACACGGGCGCTGGTCGCTTCGTTCGGTCAAGTGCAATAGAGGATCAGCTCGCGGTCCGGCGGAATTTCCTGGTACCGTTGGTCGAATTCCTCAGAGGGCAAGTAAAGCGCGCCGGGAATCGTGTTCGGGTCGGCTTCAAAATCCATCGAGTGCCGCAGGTCCATCACCGTCACATCTTCGCCCGCTTCTATTTTTTTCTTCAACTCTTCGGGCGTGACGCGGTTGATTCGCAGCGAGCGCAGGAACCGTTGCCGCTGGACATACTTCCAGGCGATATAAAGAATCAGACCACCCGCGACCAGCAGCAAAAGTCCCACGCCGAGGCTGAGCGCAATCCGCGCGGTCTTTTCGAGCTGGTGGCTGAAGACATAGCCAAGACCCACAAACGCCCCGACGTAAGCAAACGCCCCCGCCCCGTCGTACAGCAGAAAACGGGTCAGGCGCATTCCCAGCATGCCCGAAAGGGGCGGCGCGGCCACGCCGAGCCCAGGTACAAATTTCGCCACCACCAGCGCGTTCGCGCCCGAGCGGGCAAAGAGATTTTCCGTGTTCCGGACACAGGAATCCGGCTCAAGCGAGATGCGGCATATCAGGCTGAGCACCCGCGATCCTTTGTGCCGTCCGATCTGATACCAGATGTTGTCCGCCAGGAGAGATCCTGCCACGGGGAAAATAAGCACGCCCGCCAGCCGCAGGTTGCCCGACCCGGCCAGAGCCCCAGCCGCCAGCAGCAGGGGGATCGAGGAAATGGGAAAGCCAAACTGCTCGGCAAAAACCCACACCGCCAGAACCAGGTAACCGTGATGCAGAATAAAGCGAAGCATCTCGTCCATCTAAAGAATTCCTCTTGCTCGCACAATGAAGGTCTGGAGTCCATTTTCCCCCAGTTTCAGCGAGAAGAACACCTTATTCCGGTTCAACGCAAAGTGACCTCATATACCTACTCTTTCGATGACCAGAACCTGCCAGGGGGTACAAAGATGTTCAAATCCATGAGAATCTTGGAGGAAAAAGCAGACTCATGTATTCTGTTGAACGATGCCGCGAGATACGAAAAAGCAATTCAAGATCGGTCTGGTCCAGATGGCCTGTGGCGGAGACCCCCGCCAGAACCTTCGCCGTGCCATTAAGGGCATTGCTGAAGCGGCCCGCAAGGGCGCGGCGATTGTTTGCCTCCCCGAGCTATTCGCCTCCACCTATTTCTGCCAGCGCGAGGATGCCAGCGTCTTTGATCTGGCCGAACCGATACCCGGCCCCATCACCCAGGATCTGAGCCGCGCAGCCAAAAAAGCCCACGTGATCGTGATCGCGCCTGTGTTCGAACGCCGCGCGGCAGGCGTTTATCACAACAGCGTGGCCGTCATCGAGCGCGATGGCAAGCTGGCGGGCCACTATCGCAAGATGCACATCCCCGACGATCCGGGCTACTACGAAAAGTATTACTTCACCCCCGGCGACCTGGGCTTCCATGCCATCAACACGAGCGTGGGGCCGGTTGCGCCGCTCATCTGCTGGGACCAGTGGTACCCGGAGGCCGCGCGACTGGTTGCTCTGGAGGGCGCGAACGTCATCTTTTATCCCACCGCCATCGGCTGGCATCCCCATGAAAAGGAGCGCTACGGCGCGGCGCAGCGTGACGCCTGGATAACCGTTCAGCGCGGCCACGCCATCGCCAACGGCGTCTACGTGGCCGTGGTCAATCGGGTGGGGCATGAGAAAGTTGCGGGCGGAGCGGGAATCGAGTTCTGGGGCTCGTCGTTTGTCGCTGATCCTCAGGGCGTGGTGATTGCGGAAGCCTCGACGGACCGCGAGGAAGTCCTGATCGCCGAAGTCAATCTCAGCCACCTGGAGGACGTCCGCCGAAACTGGCCCTTCCTTCGCGACCGCCGCATTGATGCCTACCAGGGACTCGACCGCCGCTTTCTTGACACACCAGCAGGGAGCGAAAAAGCCTAGTGGCCAGGACACCGCAAGCGCTCGGGTACCACCTGCCCGCCGAATGGGAACCTCATGAAGCCACCTGGATCGGCTGGCCGCACAATCTGACCGATTGGCCGGGCCGTTTTGCTCCCATCCCCTGGGTTTATAGTGAAATTGTTCGCAAGCTCTCAGCCGCGGAAACTGTCTGCATCCTGGTCAATTCAAAAGGTCACGAAGCTCGCGCCCGGCACATTCTTCTGCGCGCCGGAGTCAACCTCAACCGCGTCGAGTTCTTTCGCTTCCCGACCGACCGCGGATGGACTCGCGATTTTGGTCCCATCTTTTTGAAGCGATCAACTTCGCCGCCCAAGGTCTCGGTGGTTCGCTTCCGCTTCAACGCCTGGGCCAAGTACCCCGAGTGGCACAAGGACGACGCCATCCCCGAGCACGCCGCCCGTGCGCTCAAACTTCCGCTGCTTCAGGCCAAAGCGGGAAAACGCGATTTTGTGCTCGAAGGCGGCAGCATCGACGTGAACGGCCAGGGAACTCTTCTGACCACAGAAGAGTGCCTGCTCGACCCGAAAATCCAGGTGCGAAACCCGGGCCTGGGCAAGGAAGAGATTGAAGCGGCCCTGCGCGAAAATCTTGGCGTGCGGAACATTCTGTGGCTCGGGCGCGGCATCGCCGGCGACGACACGCACGGCCACGTGGACGACCTGTGCCGCTTCGTCAACCCGAAAACCGTGGTCCTGTGCAGCGAGGACAATTCCGGCGACCCCAATTACGCGGTGCTCGCGGAAAATCGCGAGCGGATTGAAGGAATGCGACTGGAAGACGGCTCGCGCATCGAGGTGGTTTCGCTCCCGATGCCCAGCCCTGTGGTCTTCGACGGCCAGCGCCTTCCGGCCAGCTATGCCAATTTTTATATCGCTAACGCGGCGGTGCTGGTTCCCACTTTCAACGATCCGAAGGACCGCATCGCGATTGGAACGCTGGCGGATTTGTTCACCGATCGCCCGGTGGTCGGCGTTCACGCCGTCGATCTGGTCTGGGGGCTTGGCACCCTCCATTGTCTGACCCAGCAGCAACCCGCGCTGCCATAAGGATGGTAGCCACGGTCAGCGCTTTCCCTGACCGTGGGACTTTCGTCTCGAAGAACGTACGGTGAAGTCTAAGGTCGAATTAATCGTGGCTTGTCTCCGTGTCATCCGTGGCCATCGAAGAGATTTCACACAGAGAGCACGGAGGCGATCTGTGTCCTCTGTGTGAAAGTCTGGATGACACAGAGAGCTTAGGACGCGGGTTGCGACCGTCCCGGCAGCTTTGGCCCCCACGTTGGCGGCAAGGCTGAACCCGTGCCCTGACGCACGGATGCGACGCTATTGGGGAAGCTCTGTTTAACCTGCCAGCCGTTCCTTAATCTCCTGCACCAGCGTTCCCACGTCGAGAGGACGGAACAGGACTCGTTCAAAGCCCCGGTTTTCCAGCGCCTCGGTTCCGGCAGCACCGTGAACCGCCAGGATCCAGATGGGCAGGAGTTTCGCCCAATGGGAGAGCGTAGCGATATCTTCCACCGGGTTTTCGCTCTCGAAAAGATCCACGATCACGAGCGATGGCATGGTCCCGCTGGCCCAAAGGCACTGCACAGCATCCCCAACATTGTCATAGGCTTCTGCATCAAAACCCTCTTCAATCAATTGCGCGCGCAGGAGCGCCCGAGCGGTCCAATCCTTCCCGGCAATCAGAACCTGCGCCATGTTGAGCCTGATAAGGTCAGCATATCACGGTGGCAATCGGCGCCGTCAGGGCACGGCTTGAAGCCGTGCCGCAGACGCGGACCCCATAATCATTCCAGCCCATTCGCCGCCCCGATCAGCCGGGGCGGCGAATGGGCGAATGCAACAGGGAACGCTGCACCCTTTTCGGCATGGCTGAAGCCATGCCCTGACGAATGAAGCCGCACCTCTATTCTACCGTTCCCAATCAAAATAACCTCGTGGCCGTTATCGACATTCGCGTTCGCGCCGGATGATAGATCGTAAGGTTCTCCGGCCCGGCGATTCATCATCCGGAATGTGTTAACCTGACCTCAGCAGGCGGCGGGCAGGTCGCTCCCGATTCCAGCCACCGCAAATCACGGACACAGCCCTTCGAAGGACGGCAAGTTATGAAAATCCTCATCACAGGCTCAAGTGGCTTGATTGGCTCAGCGCTGATCCCGCAGCTTGCGGGTGAGGGGCACCAGGTTGTCCGGCTGGTCCGTCGCAGAAGGGCTGACGGCGAAGACGTGGCCGTATGGGACCCGGACGCGGGCAAGCTGGGGATCAGCTCGCTGACACAGACGGATGCCGTGATCAACCTTGCCGGAGAGAACATCGCCGCTGGGCGCTGGAGCGAAGAGCGGAAGAAACAGATTCGCGAAAGCCGCGTTCGGGGAACGCGATTGCTTTCGGAATCGCTGGCGCAGCTTGCGGCTCCCCCGCGAGTACTGGTTTCCTCTTCAGCGGTGGGATTCTACGGCTCGCGCGGCGACGAAATTCTGACCGAGGAAAGTCCTCCGGGGTCAGGCTTTCTGCCGGAGATCTGCAAGGAATGGGAGGCGGCCACCGAGCCCGCGCGGCAAAAAGGCATCCGGGTTGTCAATCTTCGGATCGGCATGGTACTTAGCGGAAAGGGCGGCGCGTTGACGGCCATGCTTCCGGCCTTCAAGGCGGGCGCGGGAGGGAAGATCGGCGACGGCCGGCAGTTCGTAAGCTGGATTGCCATTGACGACCTCGCGCGGGCGATCTCTCACGCCCTCCTCAGCAAATCCCTTTCCGGCCCCGTCAACGCCGTATCGCCCAACCCGGTGCGGAACATCGAACTGACCAAGGCTCTTGGAAAAGTTCTGGGACGCCCCACGATCGTTCCCGTGCCTGCGTTTGCCGTCCGCCTGATGTTTGGAGAAATGGCCGACGCGCTGCTCCTGGCCAGCCAGCGTGTGCAGCCCACACGTCTCGAGGCCAGCGGATTCAACTTCCAGTTTCCCGAAATCGAAGCCGCCCTGCGCCATGCGCTCCAGGGAACGTAATGCGGATGTCCACGGGCCGGTTCCGCGTTGCCGACCTTCAATCTTCCCGCACCCGCTTGGAATCTTGCTTCAGGGTGTATACTAAAAAGATAAGCCGAGATTCCCATGAGAATTAAGGTGTTGTTTTTTGGGTTCACACACGATTTGACGGGGCTTCGGGAAGAACAGATCGAGCTTGGCGAGGGCGCAAACCTTCAGGGTCTAAGACTACTTTACGAAAACCGCTATCCACGTCTGGGCGAGCTTGCCGGTTCCCTGCTCTTCGCGGTTAATCAGCAGATTGCAGACCCTTTATCCACATTGCATGAAGGGGATGAAGTTGCTTTCATGCCTCCGGTGAGCGGCGGCTTGGACGAAAGCCCTTATCGCATCACTAGTGAAAAGATCCGCACCTCGGAATTTGCGCAATCGCTCAAAGCGAACTCAGACGGAGCGGTCGTGGTTTT
>JAKASH010000069.1 GCA_021828225.1 Acidobacteriota bacterium
TCCTGCCAGCTTGCCATCGGTAAAGGTTCCGGTCAGGGTATAGTTGTTCTCCTCGGCATCAATGTCAATCTTGAGATGGTTGTCCTTAAAGGTTACTGACGTAAGGTCAGCGTCACCCTGCGGGGCCGATACCGTGCCTGTTAAACCTTGCGTGGACTGTTCCAGATAAAGTGTGAACGGGATGTCTCCGTTTGGGCCACCTTGTGCAGTGCACTTCCATGTGCCCACCAGAGGGCTGCTGTTGGCTTTTTCTTTGGCCGTCAGAGTGATGCCGAGAGCCAATACGCACAGAACGGACATTACCGCAATACGTCGCATAGCACCTCCTTCATAAGCTAAAGGAATCGCATAGTCTTCGCGACACATAGGATACTACAAAGGCAACTGTAAATCGCTAAGATGGATTGCCTCAGAACCAGAAATGCCACACCGTGTCGACCATTGCGTGGGTGAAGGCTGACGCCGAGGTTCTTTTTTGCACCCTCCAGACGTTTCCATAGAAAAGTCCCGCCAGGGTCGCGAGTATGGCGTATCGCCAGTTGGGTACGGGAGCGTGATGCAAGTGGGACAACCCGAAGATGACGGAAGCCAGCGCGAGCCCGTACTGGCCGCGGCGAGGTCCTTTGAATGTCTTTACAAGAAGGTTCTGGAGGATTCCCCGAAACAGAAATTCTTCCGGGATGGCGACGCTTAAGTAAGTCCCCACAAAGTCTGCAACGAAGCCCGGTATGCCCACGTGATGCGCGTGGGGATGGATAAAGTGCAAAGCGAGGCCAAGCGGTATCGCGAGGATGGTGAAGGCGATGAAGTTCAGACCGCCTTCTGTCACATCACCCTTCTTGAAAACCAGTTTGTACCCCGCATCTTTGAGGTTTCGGATTACAAGAAAAGCGTAGGCCCCCACGCACACGCAGAAGATCGGGCGGAAGACGTAAATGTCTTCCGGCCAGATCCAGATTCCCTGCAACCATCCGGCGCTTACGGGCAGTCCAACGCTGAGCATGGCGGCGAAATCTCGCCAACTGGCGCGCTCCACAGAATGGACACGATCGGGAAGAAGCAAGAGCGTAGGTACGGCAATATAGGCGGCGAGTTTGGCGAGTGCCCGAAATGAGAAGGTGTCTGTGCTGAACGCCAGAATTAGATAAGGCACCACAAGAACGAATGGCATGAGGATCGCCAACCTTCGCGAAGCGAGAGCCCATTTCCTCAGCCGGTGGACAAAGTCGGTGTAGGTGAAGGCGACGAAGGCCCCCAGCAGCAGCGCAAGCGACTCGAACAGAGCGGCCAGCCGCCACGGATCGATATAGATTCGCGCCAGGAGGATGCCTTCGGCCAGCGCCGCGATAATCGTGAGGCCTGCGAGGGCCAGGACGGCATTTTTCATCCAGCTACCTTCCGGGAGCAGGACGGTCAGCGTTTCCCTTCTGCGGTTCCGGGAACGCGCGGGTCACGTCAGCAATAGGGATCACACGCACGGGCCCGAACTTTTTCAGGCCTTTTCTGAACGCGGAAACGTTGCCAACGAGAACGATCACATCGTCGTCAGGATTAAGGTACTTCCGAGTCGTAGCCAGGACATCCGCGGCCGTGAGTGAGCGGATTTCCTGTGGAAACAGGTTCCAATAATCCGCCGGGAGATGATAGAGCATCATTTCCAGAATCTGATTTGCAACCTGGCTGGCAGAATCGAATTTCAGCGCTTCGTGGCCGACAAGATAATCCTGGGCGTTCTGGAGTTCCCATTGCCTCACCGGGCGGTCGCGAAGCCGGGCGATTTCCTCAAGAACCATTTCTGTTGCTTTGATGGTGTCGGCTGATCGTGTTGAGGTCTTCGCTACCCATGCGCCAAGGGAGGTATAGCAATCCAGGTCGCTGGATGCTCCGTAGACAAGTCCGTGTTCGGTCCGCAAGATATCGAAAAGCCGGTTAGCCGCAGGACCACCGAGGACCTGGTTGGCGACAGAGAGGGCAAAATAATCCGGATTTGAGCGAGCAATACCGAGGTTGGCAACCCGGATTTCCGTCTGCACGGCATCCGGTTTGTTGATGACGACAACCTCCCGCGAGGTCAAAGGTCGCGGCACAACCTGAGGCCGGACGGGTTGAGCGGAAACGTTCTTCCAGTCGCCCAGGAACTTGGCTGCCAGGCCGAGACACTCGGGTTCAGTAATGTCGCCTACGACAGCAAGAATTGTCCGCGACGGAACATAGTACTTCGCGTGAAAGTCAAGGAGGTCCTTGCGGGTTACATCTTCAATCGATTTACGGGTGCCGTCTTCAGGGTGAGCGTAGGGTGTTCCTGCAAACAATATCCGCCGCAAAACCAAGTTGGCCACGTAGCTGGGGTCCTGATCGACAATATCCAGGGCTGAGAGAGTTTGATCGCGCAGGCGCTGGATCTCTTTGGGTGCAAAATCCGGATGAATCAGGAGATCGCCAAGGAGATCAAACGCGAGTTCCTTGTGATCCGCAAGAACGCTGACGTTTACATACGATTCGTCCCAACCGGCTCCGGTATCGATTGATCCTCCAGCCTGATCAATCTCCTTGGCGATCTGATAGGCACTTCTTTGCTTTGTGCCGTCGGCGAGAAGTCCTGCGACCAGAGTCGCCGTTCCCGGCAGCCCTGGAGGATCGGCCTCTGCGCCAACCTGAACGATCGCATAGAGCCTCACAATCGGGAGATTGCGGCGCTCGACAAGGACAACGCGGAGCCCGTTCGCGAGCCGCCGGACGGCCGGCATTTGAAAAGTGACGGGCTGAGGCGGTGGGACACTGGGAGGGAATTCGCGGGCCAGTAGTTTCGGGGCAACCACGCAGAATGCCAATCCTGCGAGGACACATAGCACTGCCCTTTTCAAAACCAGCACGTTCGATTTCAATGGGCACCCATCCGTGAATTTGAAGCCGTCTGCTGCGTGCGATTCGGATAAACTTCCAGAAGCGTCATGCTCTGGCGATCAAAGTATTTTCTTACTGCAGCCTGAACTTCTTCCGCGGTTACTGACAGGAATTTGCCTGCCTCGGTATTGACCAGGTTAGGATTCTTCAGGATGACCGAGTCGTAGCCTAATTGTTCGGCCAGGCTCTTGGAGCTCTCCCTGTCCTGAGCAAGGTCAAAGAGAATCTGATTTTTGGCTCGCTGCAGTTCTTTCGGAGGAAGCGGCTTGTCTTTCAAGCGCTTGATTATAGACGCCACGGCCGCCTCGCCCTCGGCCGGCGTGTGGCCTGCATTCATAACCGCAAAAACAAAAAAGAGGTTCGGATCCTCGCTGAAGTCTGCGGAGCTTTCAGCTTCAAGAGCAATCTGCTTTTCGTAAACCAGTTTGTGATAGATGAGTGCGCTGTCGCCCGCAGACATGATACTTGATGCCAGCCGCAGCGGGTACGAATCCGGGGTGCCGTCGGCCGGAATGTGGTAAGCCTCGATGAATGCCGGCAAGGCAACGTTACGGGTTATCTTGACGACGCGCCCGGAAGTCTGCGGAGGCTCGACAGCAATGTGCGGCGAGACGGAGCGCGTGCCGGCTGGAATCGGTCCGAAATATTTCCTGATCCATTGCTCCGCGCTCTCTACCGAGAAGTCCCCAACAATTACCACCGTTGCATTGTTCGGGACGTAGTATCGGTGGTAAAAGTCTTTGAGTTCTTTGACCGTGGCATGGTTGACATCCCGCACGCTGCCAGATCGGCAGGTGGTGATAAGGGCTGACTTTGAATGCATGTTGATAGAGCGTCGGAATCACGGTTCCGTAAGGAGGATTATCATAGCGATGCTGACGTTCTTCTTCGACGACTTCCCTTTCGTTGTCCAGGCCCTTTTGGGTAATGTCCAGATTGTGCATGCGGTCCGCTTCAAGCCACAAAGCCACGGGAAGGTTGGTGCTTGGCATGGTCTCCCAGTAGACCGTCGCATCGGTTGTGGTGTAGGCATTGTCGATTCCGCCTACTCGCACGATATAGTCGGCGAAATGCTGGCCGATTGTTTTGGTGCCGTCGAACATCAGGTGTTCAAGAAGGTGGGCAAAGCCAGTCTTGCCGGGCTTCTCATCTCGAGAGCCAACGTGATACCACACTTCGAGACTGACGACCGGCGCCTGGCCGCGCTTGACCATCACGGCGTGCAAGCCGTTCGGCAGATCAAGGGTATGGATATCGACGGGTGGAAGACCGATGGCTCCGAGGAGCGTGTCTGGCGCGAGCAGGATCAACAGGGCAAGGAGTCCCAGAAGCCCGCGAAAAACTCTTGCAAGATGACTTTTCAATCTGCCTCGATGAAGGGTCCGCGCCAAGACTTGATGACCTGATTTCTCCCCTGGTCGTGATGCAACTTTGCAGAAGCAACTTCCCTGCGCAACCTATGCCGTTTGGGCATTTGGGGTGCCTCGCGCGCGCGATTTATTCCCAGAGAATCCCCTGCCCCGGCTAGCTCATGAATTTCTGGGCAATTGGATAGCGGCGGCCCATTCCAAACGCCTTTGCGGTCACCTTGAGCGCCGGAGCAGCCTGCTGACGCTTATATTCGGCGCGCGTGACCCGCCGCATGACGTCTTCAACAAGCGGCAACTCGATCTTGTACTTCTCCACAATATCCTCGGCGCATAGCCGCTCCTCGATGATGCTCTTGAGGATCACATCCAGAGTCTCGTAGGGCGGAAGCGTGTCCTGGTCGGTCTGATTTGCTTTCAGTTCAGCCGAAGGCGGCTTTTCAAGACAAGAGCGCGGAATGCGTTCCTGCTCGTGATTCAAATAGCGCGCAAGCGCGTAGACCATCGTTTTGGGGACATCGGCGATCACCGACAATCCTCCCGCCATGTCGCCATATAGAGTGCAATAGCCAACGGCGAGTTCCGACTTGTTGCCGGTGCTTAAGACCATGGCTCCCAGCTTGTTCGAAAGCGCCATCAGAATATTCCCTCGAATGCGAGCCTGAAGATTCTCTTCCGTCACGTCAACGGGACGTCCCTTGAACGAGGCCTCCAGAGTTTGGATGTAAATTTCGTAGATGGAGGTAATGGGGATGACGCGAAAATCGACGCCGAGGCGTTTAGCCAATTCTTTTGCGTCGCTCAAGCTCCCGGGAGAAGAATAGGGTCCAGGCATGCCGATGGCGTGCACATTCTCGGGACCCAGCGCATCGGCGGCAAGCGTTGCAACGAGGGATGAGTCGATCCCGCCGCTTAACCCTACGATGGCCTCCTTGAAGCCACACTTCCGCATGTAATCTCGCGTGCCCAGAAGGAGGGCCTTATAAACAGCCTCAATCTCCGAAGCGGGAGCGGGATGGATATCCGCCAGCGTTCCTGTGGTATCAAATACAATCAGGTCTTCCTCAAAAGATTTGGCGCGGGCAATAAGAGTTCCACCTGCGCTGAAGGCCAGGCTCGATCCGTCCAGGATGAGCTGATCGTTGCCGCCAACATGGTTGACGTAAGCCACAGGGATATGATGCTCCGCCGCAATGGTCCGGAGCATGTCGTAGCGGAGTTGAATTTTCTCTGTGCTGTATGGAGAAGACGCTATGTTCAGCAGAATCTTGGCGCCAGCCTTGGCGATCTCTTCAACGGGGTCGCGCGGATAAAGCCGCTTACGCCAGAAGTTCTTGTCGTTCCAGATGTCCTCGCAAATCGTAACTCCGATTCGCATACCCTCCAGGTCAAAGATGCCTACGGTGTCTCCCGGCTCGAAGTATCGGGACTCATCAAACACATCGTAAAACGGCAGGAGGATCTTGACGTAATCCAGGAGAACCTTTCCGCGATAGATGAGTGCTGCAGCATTGCGTACCGGTTTGCCTAACTGAACATGCGAAGCGCGAACATAACCGATCAGAGTGGGAATCTCAGGGAGCAGGTGGCTCAGGCGCGAGAGTTCCGCCTCTGAACGCTCGATGAAATCCCGCCGTTCGACCAGGTCGCGTGGCGGGTAACCGCAAACGGCCATTTCCGGAAAAACGACCAGATCAGCCTTCTGATCAACGGCCATTTTGGCGTATTGGAGTATCTTGGCGACGTTACCCTCAAAATCCCCGACCGTAGTATTGATTTGTGCCAGTGCAATTTTCATAGGTCAAACACGAAACCAGCAGGCCTTCTCTCTCATCCCAAGATAAAACTTCAATTATACTGAAGCCGCCGGACGGAATCAGCATCCCAGGGCAGAAAACGGCTTCCGTGCCACCAGTGACGCCACGCCGCGGCCAATCCAGACCTCGCGATAAAAGACGATCTCCCAGTCTCCAAATGCCCGAAGTAACTCATCCCGCTCAAGCAGGTGGGCCGGATCCCGGGGCCTGAGACCGGATTGCAGGTGCTCATCGGTATACGTTTCGTAAATCAATAATCCGCCTGGCAGCAGGGCTGCCCGGAGCGAGGAATACAAATTGGGATCTCGATATTTGAAACAGATAATAACGGAGAACGTGTTTGCCGGAAGGGTGAACAAGGTGAGGTCGGCTCGCACATAGGCAACTTTCAGGTTTGAATGAGCTGCAACTTCCCTGCCCGCTGCCAGCGCTTTCCATGAACGATCAATTCCGATGGCGGTCAATCCTTGCCTGGACAGGAAACGAGTGTTCTGTCCGTAGCCGCATGCTATATCCAGCGCTAGTCCGGTCTGCGGCAGAAAACTACAAAAGCGCTCCAGAAGAGCGCTCGGCTCTGCGGGTACACATTTACCGTTTTGTCCTTCAGGGGACACAACTCATGCGTTGAAGGAAGGAATATTCGGAAGGCGCAACGCCTGTCCTTCAGCGGATGACAGGCGCCCACCGAAAGTGCCGCTATGTGCTAAAGGAGCTTCCGCAGCCGCAGGTCGTCTTGACATTAGGGTTCTCAAACTTGAAACCCGACCCCGCCAAGCTTTCGACAAAGTCGATTTTGGTCCCGTTCAGGTACATAAGAGATGCCTGGTCAACGAAAACCTTCAAGCCGTCAAACTCGTAAACCTTGTCAATCGCGCTGGTCTCGTTTTCGAAATTCATCTGGTACGAGAAGCCGGAACAGCCTCCACCCACAACGGAAACACGGAGTCCCGCAGGCGCTGGATTCTGCTGTGCCAAAATCTCCTTCACTTTGTCGACTGCGTGCGACGTCAGTTCAATAGCCATTCTTTACTCCTTAGGCCTGTCTATTCTTTGAGCAACAACTTACTCTAACTTAAATTAGCAAACCAACTTATAAAAAGCAAGGTGCCCCGGCTCGTAAGAAATGTCTCTTTTCGTCGAAGTGGACGCATTTGTGGATACCAGCGATAATAGAGGTGCGAAACAAGATGAGTCCGGGGCGGAATGAACCGTGGCGCATCAGCAGGGGCTTTCACAGGTTTCATTCTGTCCGCAAAGAGCCGCTCAAGGGGCGATGCATACTCAAGAGAGGTTCGGCACATTTTGTGAGCTCCGCAAGTTGAATTGTTTTGGTTCCGGGGGTGTTTGTTGCAAGCCATAAAACGATTTCTTTTGAGATTCGCCTTTTGCGGCGTGTTTCTTTCCGTGGCTATCCTCTTCTCTGCTCCACTTTACGGGCAATACGCTGGCGAAGATGCGCTGGCAAAATTCCCCGCAGACACTCAGCAGATGGCTTACACGAACCTCGCGGAGCTTCGCCAGGTTCCCCAGTTCCCGCTGATCCAGGCCCACCTTCTCAGTCCGCAGCTTCGCAATCTTGAAAGTCTGCTGAGAGCCGCGGGCATCGATCCCGACAAAGACGTCAGCGAGCTGGTTCTCGGCTGGCGAGGGCAAGTGCAGGACACCACCCGGTTCTTCGGACTGGCCGAAGGCAGTTTCAATACTGACCGGATCCATGAGTTCTTCGTAAACAACAAGATGCCGATTCAGCATTATGGCGGCTACGACCTTTACGCTTTTGGCTCCGGCGCTCCCCGCACGGCCATGTTCTTCACTTTCTTCGATAGCTCGACGGCCGAATTCGGCCGGCTGGTCGACCTCAAAGCTTTGATTGATGTGCGCAATGCCACCAAGCCGGCCTTGAATTCCAACCCCGATTTCCGCCGCTGGGAAGGCGACCTGGAAGGCCTGGCTCCACAGTGGGGCATTGCCACCGGTCTTGCTGCGGCCAACGAAGCCATTCCCTGGCTGACCCAGGGCAAGAAAATCGCGGTTGATCCCAGCGCGCTTTTCGGCTCTGTGAAGGCGGTGCTTTACCGCGTGAACTGGGGCAGCGAAATCATGGCCCACCTTTCGATCATCTGCCAGAATCCGGAAGCTGCCAACGGCCTTGGCCAGCTTCTCAATCTGTTGCGCAACGCTCAGCCTGCGGTCAAAAAGGATGTTTCGCCCGCGCTCTCGCAAATCCTCCAGAATATGAACGTCAATGTCGACGGTTCGCATCTTGATCTGGACGCCTCGGCCTCCATCAGCGACCTGTCGCAACTGATTAACGCCCCCGTGACCAGGGGGGGCCAGCAATAATCTCAAAGTTCTTAAATCCATAACGAAATACTCTTTAAGGAAAATACATGACTGTTAAAGTGACACTGATCCCTGGCGATGGAATTGGACCGGAAGTATCGAACGCCACCTTGCGCTTGCTCGAAGCGGCAGGCGCTCAAGTGGAGTGGATCGAAATGCCTGCCACGCCCGTCGTGGGCCGGCGTGCGGGTGAAACCGAGATGAACCCGATTGTCGAAGCCATTCGCAAGACGCGCGTGGCGCTTAAGGGTCCGATTACCACGCCTGTCGGTACCGGCCACCGCAGCATTAACGTGGCGCTGCGCAAGGCCCTCGATCTTTACGCGAACCTGCGGCCGGTCAAGCACCTCCCCGCTGTAAAAACTCCGTTTGAGAACGTTGACCTGATTATCGTCCGGGAAAATACCGAAGACTTGTACTCCGGGCTGGAACACGAGGTTGCTCCGGGTGTGGTCGAAAGCCTGAAGGTGATCACCGAGTACGCCTCCACGCGCATCGCACACTTTGCATTTGAGTACGCCCGCCGGATGGGCCGCAAGAAGATTGCGGCTGTGCACAAGGCCAACATCATGAAGCTCTCCGACGGCCTGTTTCTTCACTCCATCCGTGAAGTGGCCCGCGAATATCCGGAGATCAAGCTGGAAGAATACATCATCGACAACTGCTGCATGCAGCTGGTCATGCGCCCGGAGACATTCGACATGCTGCTGCTCGAGAACCTCTATGGCGACATCGTCTCCGATCTGTGCGCGGGGCTGGTGGGCGGACTGGGCCTGGTTCCCGGAGCGAACATCGGCAATGAATGCTCTCTGTTTGAAGCCGTTCACGGCAGCGCTCCGGATATCGCCGGCAAGCACCTGGCCAATCCCACGGCCATGATGCTCTCGTCGATCCTGATGCTTCGGCACCTGGGCCAGTTCGATGTTGCCGACCGTATGGAGCGAGCCATTCATCAGACGTATCGCGAAGGACGTTACCTGACGCACGACGTTGGGGGCAAGGCCACGACCGACGAGTTCACCTCCGCCGTCGTAGGAGCGTTAGACTAGCTGCAGACACAGACGGGACAATCATTGAAGCGTCCGCTGCGGACCATGGCGAGGGCGCTTGCAGAGGGCAGGAATCTTCGGTTTGTTTCCGGTTTGTTTTTTGCGGTCTTTTGTTTTCAATAATATGGCCCGCTTCGTTTTCCGGTTTGTTTCCGGTTTGTTTTTTTGGCCAATCGTTTATTTTCAACAACTTCGGTAGCTTTGTTTCCGCTTTGTTTCCGGTTCGTTTTTTAAAAAAGAATTCTTTT
>JAKASH010000070.1 GCA_021828225.1 Acidobacteriota bacterium
CTCCGGGTCTCCGGGCACCACAAGGAATAAAGCGACGCCAGTTGGAAACTGGATCCACCGCGCAATTTGTGGGTAATCGCCAATGGCCAGCAATTCCGCCACGGCCGCTTCCAGGTCCTTTCCGGCATCGAGCCGGGTGAGGATTGTTGCCGTCATTCGACCGAACATAGCGCCTCCTTGAGTTATGTGAGAATCTCCTCTTGATTATTTACAAGAGGCGGTATAGCCTTGATTGTCGATCACTGAGGGGAGTAGGCATGAGCAAACCAACCGATTTGGTCCAAGGAACGTTGGACCTACTGATCCTGAAGACGATTGCTCCTGAACCCATGCACGGTTGGGGGATCGCGCAGCGCATTCGGCAGGTGTCCAAGGAAGTGCTCCAGGTGAATCAAGGAGCGTTGTACCCCGCCCTTCATCGCCTTGAGCAAAACGGATGGATCAAGGCGAAGTGGAGTGAATCGGACAACAATCGTCGGGCAAAGTTCTATTCGGTGACGCAGGCGGGGCGCAAGTATTTGGAGCGTGAGGAAGCAAACTGGATAAGGCTTTCGACCGCCATCGGCCTCGTATTGGAAAACTCGTGAGGTAGGACTCCCATGATGCGTTGGATATACAAATTGCCGCTTCGACTCCGGTCACTCTTTCGCAAGAACCGCGTCGAGGACGACCTCAGCGTAGAATTGCGCTTTCACCTTGAAAAGCAGATTGAACAGAACGTCGCGACGGGCATGAGCGCGGAAGAGGCTCGTTACGCCGCGCTGCGAGCATTTGGCGGCGTCGAGCAGGCCAAAGAAGAATGCCGCGACGCTTGGAGTGTGCGCTTCATCAATGAAATCGCCCAGGACCTTCGCTACGGCCTGCGCCAATTGCGCCGAAGTCCAGGCTTTACGGCCGTTGCCGTTCTCACCCTCGCCCTCGGCATCGGCGCCAATGTGGCGATTTTCTCGCTCATCAATCAAACGCTGCTCCGGTCCTTGCCCGTCCAGCATCCCAACCAGCTTGTTGTGTTGAGCTCGACAGAGCTGAAGGCCGGTACCACCGATGCGGAGTATAGCGGGGCTGCAATATTCTCTTACCCGATGTACAAAGACCTTCGTGAAAATAACCGTGCTTTTTCGGGTCTCCTTGCCTCCTACCCCCACGCCGATGTGAATGTTTCCTGGCACGGGCAGGCGGAACGCGCCAGCGCCGAACTTGTCTCCGGAAACTTTTTTCAAGTGCTGGGTGTGCGGCCAGCGCTGGGGAGAGTATTTTCGCAAGCGGACGAAACAGCGCCAGGAGCAAATCCGGTTGTTGTGTTGAGCTACGGTTACTGGAAGCGGCATTTCGGTGGGGGCCCGGCAGTCTTGAATCAAACCCTGGATATCAACGCCACAGACTTGACCGTCGCGGGTGTGGCGCAGGCTGGATTCACGGGCGACGAAGCGGGCGCTGCGCCGGACCTTTACGTCCCAATCACCATGAACGCGCAAATGGCCCCAAACGGGAACCGGTTGAACGAAGTCTCGGATTATTTCCTGGCCCTCATTGGGCGGCTGAAGCCCGGAATGTCACGGCTTCGCGCCCAGGCGGAACTCCAGCCCGCATTTCACGCCATCCTCGAAGCCGAGTTGCCGATCGTCACTGCGAACAAGGACATTATCTCGGCGGGGGATCGGAAAAGATTTCTTACTGGGAAAATCGAGTTGACTCCCGGGGCGCAGGGCCGCCCGGTCCTTCAAACCTTCCTGCCGGCGCCTATGGCGATCCTGATGGGCATGGTGGGGTTGGTGCTGTTGATTGCGTGCGCGAACCTTGCCAGCCTGTTGCTGGCGCGAGGCGAAGCACGGCAGCACGAGATCGCCGTCCGGTTGGCGGTGGGCGCGAGCCGGTCCCGGCTTATCCGCCAGCTTTTGACGGAGGGCCTGATCTTGGCGGTAGCGGGTGGCGGGGCGGGACTGCTCATTGGTTGGTGGACGCTTCGTTTAATCATCTACGCCCTCCCGGAGGTACCGTTGGTCGCCGTCTTCCTGTCGGGCGTTACTGCGAATCTTGAACCGCACGTCCTGGTGTTCTGCGCGGGGGCGACAATTCTGAGCCTGCAATTTTTCGGACTGCTCCCGGCGCTGAAAGCCTCCCGCGCCGACCTGCAAACTTCGCTTAAAGAGCAGGGCGCAAGCACGTCGGGTGGGGCTGGGAGCGTGCGGCTGCGCAAGCTGCTGGTTGTAGGGCAAGTCGGGTCGGCGGTCACCCTTCTGGTCGCCGCGGGGCTCTTTGGCGAAAGCCTGGTGCGCCTCGAACGCGAGAACGTGGGCATGCGCATCGACCATGTCGTTCAATTCTCGATCGACCCAGGGCTGGGCGGGTATTCGCCGGCGAAAACGGTTGCGCTATTCAATCGCCTGCGCCGGAATATCGCAGCGCTGCCTGGCGTATCCTCTGTGGCCGCCGCGCAAGTCCCGCTTTTGGCCGGCTCGAATACCTCTGACACGATGAAGTTCCAAGACTTCGCTCCCGCCAAGAATGTGGATACGACCGTGGGAGTAAACTACGTCAGCCCGCGTTTCTTTTCCACGCTGGGCACCCCGCTGATCGAGGGCCGCGAGTTCCGCGCGAGCGATTCGGCCTCGAGCCCCCAAGTCGCCATCATCAACGAGAAAGTTGCGCGGGAATTCTTCCCCGGCCACAATCCGGTCGGAATGCATCTCGCGATCGGCTCGGGTCCGGACGTTCATCCCAACATTGAGATTGCCGGGGTGGTCGCCAACACGAAAAACGTGGATCCCAGTGATCCGGTAGTCCGTTTGTCTATTTCCCGTACACGCAGGACGAAGGCCTGGGCAGCGGGACTTTTTACGTCCGCACGCGCACGGAGCCGGGCGCGATGACCACGGCGCTGCGCAAAGTGGCCGCGCAGGATGCTCCGAATCTCCCTCTCTATAACGTTCGGACGATGACTGAGCAGTTCAGCGATTCAATGTTTTCGGAGCGTTGGTTGGCGTTCTTTACGCTGAGCCTGGCCGTTCTGGCGGCGCTGCTCGCGGCGGTGGGCCTTTACGGCGTAATGGCTTACGCTGTCGTCCGGAGGACGCGTGAGATTGCCATTCGGTTGGCGCTTGGGGCGGAGAAGAACGACGTTCTGGGAATGATCATTGGACAAGGATTCAAACTGACGCTCATTGGCATAGCGATTGGAATTGGGGGCGCATTCGCGCTGACGCGGTTCTTGTCGAGCCTGCTTTATGGTGTCAAGCCCACCGACACGCTGACATTCATTGCGGTCGCGCTCATCCTAACGGCTGTCGCCTTGCTCGCGTGCTACATTCCCGCCCGCCGGGCAACGAAGGTCGATCCGATGGTCGCTCTGAGATATGAATGACCGAGTTTATGCACGCGCAGTTTCTGATCCGCCATATGACAGCCTCTCAACCGGCTGCCGCGTGCGCTTTATGCTGCCCAGAATAGCTAGGGGTACGCTTCTCACTGTGCCACGCCTTCTGCCTGAGCACGCGCAGCCTGAAGTGCCAATTGATCCGCACGGTTTTGGTCGGCGTGGTCGCCATGGCCGGCGGTCCATTCCCACTGGATCTCGTGCTTCTGGGTGAGCTGATCAAGCTGATCCCATAAGTCCTGATTCAGAACAGGCTCGCCATTACTCTTGACCCAGCCATTTGACTTCCATCGGGGAAGGAATTCCGTGATTCCTTTCTTCAGATACATCGAATCGCTTACCAGATGTACGCGGCATGGCGCCTTCAGTGCGCGCAGACCTTCGATAGCGGCCATTAACTCCATGCGGTTGGAAGTCGTGTCCTGATCACTCCCGCTTAGTTCACGCGCCTCGTTCCCGCAACGGAGAATGCAAGCCCATCCGCCGGGACCGGGGTTTCCGATACAACTTCCATCCGTCACAATGGTTACTTCACGCATTGCACATTCACCTCCTCTCTGATTGTCTTGCTCGTGCCCATCTCCCGACTATGAAGCCGCAATACTCCACACATGGGTGAGGGATTGTTACGTCCGGCGATCCGGCTGTTGGAGTGCAAATGTGCCGACCATCTGTACGCCAAGGCACTCTCATGTGAACGGATTGCGACCGTCAGGATTTGGGTACGACACATCACCACAACTCTGTCAAGCCGCACGAACGTGCGCACACCAATTCATCAGGTGTTGCGCCACAAATCCGAAAGCGCGCGCACAACGGCGCGCACAGCGAGCGGCAGCGAGCGTGTCGTTTTCGCTGCGAAAACGACACGCGAGCATAGTAGTCAACGCGCAAGCCGACGAAGGGCAAGGGGTTACGAGCAGCCTCAAAGTGTCGAGAAAGTGGAGTAAAAGAGACGCAAAAGCGCCGGGAGGGCTATTCGAGGGCCGATTCGAGGGTCGCGAACTGCATCCGCGGATCAACCACGCGCGTTGCGAGGAGGTCGCGCTCTAGTTCATACGCGAGGCCGAAGTACATTTTTCGAGCCGTCCTCCGGAACAACCCATGCACAAACCACAGGAGCTTGTACTCCGGGAAAAGGTAAAGGAAGCGGTCCACTCGCCGCTCATTTTCAATGGTCTCCCGAATCACGGCGTACCTTTTCTTGGCCTTCGGCTGGCGCTCGTATTCGAGCGCAACCTTCACCTCGTGGCCGCGCACGGCGAGCGTCATGATGCTGTCATAATCCTTGGCAAACCGGTAGCTGGTCAGGTCGTTGCGCGCCCGGACATCGACCTCGGAGCACCATTCATTCAACAGGCCGGCGCGCAGCAAGTGCAACCGGATGTCCGTCACGTCAACTGAATGCGCAACGCGGGACGCATCCCGCAGCGGAACAAAGCCGGTCGTCATCCCCACGCAAGACACACCCAGGCTGGTCATGTGCATGGCGCCGCTCGGTCCAAGCGAATAGACGAAGTTCCTGCCAAAGCTCGGCACGTCGTGGCGCAACAGAAGCGCGTGGTCAGCGAGCCGCTTCACTCGCCAGTTGAATGTCTCGCGGCAGGACTCGATGCCGGCCAATTGCATCAACTCGAACAACTGAGCGTGCGTCACAAAGCCTGCGTGGAGCACTTCTTTGAGCAGGGGGACGTCGCGCTCATTGCTGAGGTCAATGTAACCGGCCGGATACGCCATCAGTCCGTAACCTCGAATCTCAGCCGTGCGTGCCACGGAACCTGGGCATAGCGGATGAGGACCAACCGTCCCAGGGCTGTTCGCAACCAGTCGCCGCAGGGCATGAGCAACAACGCTTCCTGCTGGTCGCGCCATTCGCTGAAAGAGATCAGGTAGCTGTCCTCCGACTTCCAACCCTTGGCGCCGACACGGATGCGACCAAATTCCTCGGACTTCACGACGACGAGAAAGCAATCCGGCTGCGCGAGTGCCGGTACCATGTGGCTGAAGAAAACCTTATTTTGCCCATTCCACACGCACGGCTCGTCGCACTCGAATACCTGGCCAATCATCCGGCTCGGGTAGTTGGGGTTGAATCCGCCGGCGCCATTGAACCGTACATGCCCTGCGATCTTGCGGTGGCGGAAGAGTGTTCCGTTCACCATGATACCGGTCGTATTGAAGTAGGCCGTGCGCGCAAGCTGTTTGGGATCGTCCGGCCCACCTTGCACGCGCCGTCGCCACACGCTTCCGAATCCGGTTACACCTGCGAGCATGCGACCTACCCGCCCTTAAGGCTCTTGTTCTTCTCCCGCTCGACGTACACCTGTTGTTGAAGGTCGCTAATGAGCCGCATCATCTCGGCACGTGTTGGCGCGGTTGCGTCCGCCGGGCCTTCGGCGTCAGCAGCTTGGGCATTACCTTTCCCTGTGAGTAAGTTGACTTTGAGCGATAGGTCTGCCAGCGTGAACTTCATCCGCTCGAGCTGCGCCTGGAGGTTCGTCTTCTCTCTCGTAACATCGTCCAGCTTCTTACGGGTTTCCTCGAGCTCAGCGTGCAGCGACTCGGCGTCGGAACCGGCTGCTGTCGCAGATACAGCCAATCCTGCTTCCTGACCTTCGATGACGCGGTTACATTTTTCCATGTGGTCGTTATACCGGCGAATAGCTTCGCGGGCTGCCGCGCGCGAATGCCGGTCGTGATCCTGGACCTCCCTTTGTTTCTCGGCGCAAATCCAATCTTTTTTGGACAGGTCGTAGACGAGCTTCGCGTTAGTTCCCATTGAAAGAAGCAGCAGCAGAGTGACCACAAAGCTGTATTTGAAGTAAGGGTTCCGCACATAGGCGTCGAGGAACGCCTGGCGGCGCTGTTCGATCAAGTCACCCCCGTTCCGGTGTTCGGGGTTAAGCCGGTGGAGCAGCGCGTCATACCAGGTGTTCTGGTACAAACCGCGCGGCTGGTATGGCCGGAGGCCACGGCTCGGCTCCACTGTGGGAACCGGCGGGGTGGCAGGAATTCGCGTCTGGCCGGGAGCCGACGCTGCAAGCGCAATCACCGAAAACACCAGCAAGCCGTATCGCTTCATAATGCCCCCGAGCCCCATCCGAGGTTTGCCCGTCGCCCGTGCCGGTTCACCATCTCCAGATTCTTGAACCTCAGATGGGCGCCCTTCGTCGAGTCAGCTCGCGACTGGAGAAGCCGCGGGAACACTTCCGGCGTGAACCCCTCTTTCCAAATGTCGGCGGGCGGCCGAACGCTGAGCGTCGTGTGCAGTGTGCCCTCGATCTCGTCCGTCATCAGCAGTTCCACCTGGCCCTTGGGCAGGTTCTTGATGTGCATGTCCATCGCCCGGGTCTCCATGTCTTCTCGCTCGGTAGCGTGGCCGGTCTCTTCATACTTCTCATAGCCAAAGAATTTCAGCCGGCGCACCGACCGCGTACGCTTGGTCACCGGGTGGAGCGCCGAAGCCTGCAGGAAGTAGTCCGCCGTCGTCTCGTCATGAGTCTTGAACGTGATGATGGTGTTTGCCGCTGAGGTGACTTCCTCTTTGAATCCTTTTCCGACGCGGAGCAATTGCGGGACGCTCTGCATGGAGAACAGAAAAGAGGTGTTCGTCCCACGGGCGGTCTGCAGGATGTGCGCGAAGTTGGCGTAGCCAAAGGGCGCGAATTCATCCATGATGATGCTGGTCATCGGACGGCTGCCCGCCCGAGCGCCGCCCTTCTCGTAGCGCTTACCAACAACCAGCTGAACGTTCTGTAACAACATCTTCCCGAGCGCCTTCACCGGCTCGGTGTTCTTGTTCACGTTGAGGCTGATAAAGAGGATTTGACCCTTCTCGATCACCTCGTCGAGCGACAACACGTCATCGTAAGGCCCGGTGATAATCGAGAGCTCATCGTCCAGGAACGTCATGCACTCGTTCAGCATGCCCTGAATCTTCTCCACGCGCTCCCGGTCCTGAAAGGACTGGTACAGGTTCTTCACCGACATCTCGAAGTTGAGCCGCCTCTGCAAAGTGATGTTGGGCGTATGTTGGATCTCGTGGATGGCCTTTTCGACTTGTTCCTTCAACACTTCACGGTCAATGGCCATGACCAGGACGTCGTAAAAGTTGAATTTGCAACCGGTGTAGACCAGAACCCTGACAATGTCCCCTAAATAGACAAGCTGGTGTTTCGAGAAGAACTCGTCATGCAGATTAAATGAGCCAAAGACCATATTGACGACCGGCATGTAGTCGTCGGCCGTGCAGGAGAAGGGGTTATACCGCGCCGAGATATCGGGGCGAGAGGGGTCGAGGACCCGCAGGTCGTCGAGCCGTCCCGCACGATGGATGTAAGGCAGCAACTCCTCGAAAAACTCGTGCTCCCCTTTGCCATCGAGGATGAGAATCGGCATGCGCCTTGGCCCATCGGGTGTGTCAATCACCCGCACCAGGTCCTGCGTAATGATGCTCTTGAGCAGTGTGGTCTTCCCCATACCCGTTAGCCCCAGCACCAAGCCTTGCAGCACGCGAATGCGGTCAGGCCAGAGCCACGGTTTCCCGTGCACGTCGTAGCCGAGGACCACGGCGTTCTCTCGGGATGCTTTGCGACAGAGGCGGGCATCCCGGCGCGGCGAGATGGCGAGAAAAGGGTGAGGCCATTGCTGCTCCCGCCGCGAGCGGGCTGTGGCAATGAGCAAGACTCCACAGAAGGTCCCGACAGCGAGAATGATGAAATAACAGAAGGCTTCCGCGCATTGCCGGTCGGTAAGGAGATACCGGGAGCGCGCGATATACCAAACCAGGCTGACTAGGCCAAAGATAATGAAGGCCACAATTACGCCGGCATCCTGAAGCAACGGAGGCTGCTCATGGTTACGGTCGCTTTTCATAAAGCCATCCTTATTTATATCGAGGTCCACAGCCCGGCGAGCCCTACGGCCAGCCCGAAGCCAATGAGTAGGGCTGTGGTCATCGGGAAGCGGCGGTTCGATGAGCTAACGAGATAGGAAGAGATATATATGAAGGATACGCCGATGCCGATGAGGGGCAGGCAGGACACCGGACCGAGGGGCCGGTAAGTGCTTTGAAGCACTGCCCTATGAAAGACATAGAGAGGACAGAGCCCTGCCATCCAAAACGTTGCGACCCCGAGTCTTTTCCCAACGAAGCGCACGAGTGCGCGAAGCCCTCGAAACAGGCCATGGTGGTCACGGTCGGCTTTGGCCCGCGAAATTACCAGTCCGTTGTAGCTTCCGACCTCGATCATTGTGCACCAGGAAAGAAATTGAAGTAGACGAACGTCGCCGCGAGCGCCAAAGCAACCAGCAAGACAAGCACAAAACCCTTTTTGAATTTCCTCTTCCGTTTCGGGTCAAAGGGATTCGCAGGGTCAAGCGCGAAGTTCGAAAGCATTTTGTCGAGCCCCAGATCCGGGCGGTCCGACAAATAACTGACAAGTCGGCGGTGGACTTCACGCGTTGTCTCTTCTCGCTCCGGGGTCGCAGAGTTGTTCTCAATGGATTCCATCAATGACCTCAATGATGCCGCCTCACGTTAAAGCACAAACGTGGCCGAGATCTCTCCATGCCTGCTATCGGACAGAACGAGCCGAAGAACGGTCGGACCCTGGCCGGCCGCGGGTGCTGTGACCTCGATGATTCCCACGGCTTCCTCGCCCGGCTTGACCTTTGGGGTCTCGACTTCCTGATGGATGACGTCGAGAGCGACCTGTCCATTGCTTTCAATTCTCGCGGCCTCAGAGTCCGGAAGCTGGAAGTTACGCTGTCCAATAAGGCTTATCGGGCTGCGCGGCGACTCGAGTAAGAAAACCTGTGGGTTCGCGATCTCATAATCGCCGTTCGTCGAATTCTCTACTGCATAACGAATGAAGAGCTGGCCATCCCGACGTACGACGTCCTTGACCAGCAGTTGGAGGTGATTTCTTTGCGCCTTGTAGGCGCTCATTTCGACTGGCTTCGCGCCGAGCAAGGCGGCCTCCATCTCCCTTCCGTGACTTGCCGGGTCTCGTTTAGCGGCAGGAGGCTTGATCGCTGGGCGCTCGGGTTGAGGCTGGTCAATAGCAAAATCCATCCGGGCAACTTCTCCCGCAGGCTCGAGCTCGTAGTTGAGCCGTCCGGATTTCGTCCAGATGAAGAGGTTCGTCGAGACGTTAGCCTCAGTCGGTTCGATGAAGACTTTGTTCTCGCGCCACTCGACCCGGAAAGCGTCGCTTCCAGAGGCGACGGACAAGACAGGTTCCGCGAGTTCGATCACCGTGAGATGGTTGAGCGCGGTCTCAACGCGAGTGATTGCCGCGCTACCGGGCCTTTGGGTCACA
>JAKASH010000071.1 GCA_021828225.1 Acidobacteriota bacterium
GCTACGCGAACCGCCTTACCGCTGCTTCCGTCAGGTGGCCGTAGATGCCATCGACGTCGACGGCAATCCCTGCCTGAACAAGGGCCCGCTGGACAGCCTCGACGTCATCTCCCACCATGATCTGCAGATCGTTAAGCATGGTTCATGGCTCCTTTGCAAACTCGAATTTCATTGTGAAACAACCAACTATCCCACCGGATACGCGAATTCAAGTTGTCATTGCGCTCCGCCACGTCCAATAATCCAAGAGCCGGGTGCAAATTGGATCCTTTGGCGGCGGCAGACGGACCTTTCACCTGTATTCGACAAGATTCCCACGTCACCATACTCCCCCAGATCGTATAGGTCAAATAAGTTCCCGCTGAGCCAGCGGTTTCGGAATTCAGGATGCGGATCGGCAAAGCGAGGGCCAAGATTCTGGACCGCGCGCCGCCGCAGCCGGCGACTGGGAAATCGCCCCGATCCATCGGGGCGCCAGCCGCGGCACAAAATTATGGCTTGACGCAGAGTACTCTATTGTATAGAGTACTCCACAACACTGAAAGGAGGCTGTTATGTCCGTACCTAATCATCAAGCTGCCGAGTCGTTACACGAGATCGAACACGCCGGGCGGCGGAGCGCCACCGCTTACGGCTATCAGAAAGCCTCGCCCCATCTCATCCTCTGGGGTGTGATCTGGATGGCCGGTTACTCCATGAGTTACGCGCGACCGCAATGGTCCGCGCTATGGCCGGTCCTGGTGCTGCTTGGCCTTGCAGGGGACTTCGCGATCGGCCGGCGCGCGGGCGCGAGCGGTTCGCGGACCTACGGCTGGCGCTTCGCCGCGAGCGCGCTGGCCCTGTTTCTCTTCTTCGTTGCGATGTTCGCGATCATGCCACCCAAGTCTGGCATGCAGGTCGGCGCTTTCGTTCCCATTTTCGTTGCCCTTTGCTACACGATTGCTGGCATCTGGAAGAGCGGCGCGAGAATGGTTCTGCTCGGGCTGGCGCTCGGGGCGCTCACCATCGGAGGATATTTCTGGGTATCTCAATATTTCCTCCTATGGATGGCTGCAGTTGGCGGTGGCGCACTGATCCTGGGCGGCCTCTGGCTGAGGAGCATCTGAGCCATGGATCAGCCCGACCCCGCCATCCATCAGCCCGTTCGGCTCAAAATCATGGCCGCGCTGAGGGCGCTGCCTCCGCGCGAGCAACTGGAATTCACGCGCCTGAAGGCCATCGTCGGCGCGACTGATGGCAATCTCGGCGCCCACATCGGCACACTCGAGGAATCCGGCTACGTAGAAGTCGAAAAGGACTTCGTGCGGAAGAAGCCGCGCACGCGGGTGCGCCTCACCAAGGCTGGCCGCCGGGCCTTCGAGGACTATGTCGCCTACCTGCGCGAAATTGTCGAACAAGCCGGGTAGCAACGGCATGTTTTCCACGCCGTGGGTTCGCAGGCTAAACCCCACGGCGCAATCCCGCTGCCATGGCTGCCCGCCCTGGGCTTTTCTGTAGCGGCGGTGTCCCCACCGCCGGATTCATGTCGGGTAGGGGAGGGCTCGGCCCTCCCGCTAGCTAAGAAAAACCCGGGAGCCCAAAGGACTCCCCTACCAAGCCACCCTTTACGCCGGACAAACCCACGGTCAACCACAAGGCCGCTTGACCGTGGCTGCCCGCTGTGAAGGATGAAACGGGAAAGTTATGGGTGATGAGTTAGGGGTTGTGGGTGAGGAACGGCCAAAGACAGGCGGGGCAGGGAATTGCAGATTATGAATTATGAAGGATGAATTATGGAACAGGCGGGTCGCGCAACTCAGGCGAAAACGAGGCGGCCTTTGGCTTGGGGGATGGGGGCGGTCGAGTTACCTGGCTGTTTCGATCCACTCTTCGATAACGACTTCGACGTTGGCAAGCCGGTAGCGCGCCTCCGGTTCTGAGGTCCGCGGTTCTTCTGGTGATGGCGCTCACGGTGTTGCATCCTTTCGCCGCGTCGCGGCTTCGGCGCGTCTTTGTCATCGTGGCCGGATCAAAACAAGCGCCGCAGACCGCAGAAACGACGGTGTGCGCTACCCACTGACCCCCTTTCCTTCAGCGCCTTCTCGATTCCGGCTTCGGCCAGCGGCGCCATGACCGCGAAGCCGGCTGGCGACGGATGCACGCCGTCCGGGCTCAACTTGTGCGGCTGGCGGCCGCGGCCGAGTGGATTGCCGCCTACCGGGAGGGCCTGCGGTTGCTGCCGCTGAGGACCTGAACCCACCTGCACCAAAACACAGCGGTTATCGACGGATTTTCAAGCCCCTTGATTGGGACTCCAGTATGGAGTGCTCTGCTTTTTTGCGCCCATAAAACCTCGGCGGCCTACGGCAGAACGAAAAAATCGTCACCGCTCCGCCCAAGCCGCGCCTCGGGACAGTTGCCAGGAGGCGGATTCCGTCCTGACTCGCCACGAACCCCAGCGGCTCAACCGACCCGCAGCCTTATCGACGGATTAGGGGCCCGCAACAGACCTCGACGATTCTTCATCTTTCGGTAAGCATTGCTTCCAGCGTTGATGCGACCTGTTCCTCTTGTCTGGCCGAAATATACCAGTCGATGGTGCGATGGAGACCATCCATAAACATTACCTTGGGCTCCCATCCGAGCAGTTTCCTGGCCAGTGAGTTGTCGGCAACCCGATTGTAAGGGCCGGTCGGCATTTCCGGGTGCGGTTCGATCCGGGCATTGTGCCCCATGTAACGCAGGATTTCCTTTGCCGCATCGATCACCCGAATGCGCTCCATTGTGCCGAGATTCACAGCTGTTCCGTCATTGATCTTCTCAGCAGCAAGAATCGTGCCGCTGACGATATCGTCGACATAAGTCCAGTTTCGGATCTGCTCGCCCGTCCCCCAGACGACGAACGGATTCTGTTTTACGAAGGCGCGGGCCATCATAGCAATCACGGCATGGTTCTCGACTCCGCGCGGGCCATACACTGTGAAATAGCGGCAGGAAGCGGCTTTGATGCCATACTCCCGGTGGTAAGCACGAAGGGTCATTTCGGCCATCAGCTTGGCCCACCCATACATGTTGTCCGCATCATATGGAGGTCCCACCATCTCTTCGGTTAGATACAGGATTTGCTTCGGATCGGTCTGAATGTGGTTGGGATAGACACAGCCCGACGAAGCATACACCACTTTGTCAACGTGCGCCTTGCAGCAGGCGCGAAAGAGAGTTCCGTCCAGCATAAGGTTTGCGGCGCATGCAGCCTGGTGCAGATCCACGTAACCACGCCCCCCGTGATCCGCAGCAAGATGAAACACAACGTTGATTCCTTCAACAGCATCTTCAGCGACGCCCGGCTCGCGGAGATCGTTCTCAATAAATTCGACTCGTTGATTCATAACGTGGTCGGCGATGTTCTCAAGCTTACCGCTGCTCAAGTCATCGACAACCCGAACACGGGCGCCCTTGGCCAATAAAGAATCAACCAAAGTCGAACCTATGAACGAAGCTCCGCCGGTTACCAAAACATTGCGATTTTTCCAGTTCATATACTGCCTCCTTTGTGACTAGTTAAATTTTTTGAGTCTGAGAATTTCCAAATTGACGTTCCAAATAAACTGCGACCCGTAAATGAGGTAGCGCCGCCAGAGCCTGCGCGGCTCCGAAACAAGCCGGAAGAGCCACTCCAGCCCGTGCTCGCGCATCCAAGCAGGAGCTTGCTTAACCCTTCCTGTGCAGAAATCAAACGCAGCGCCGACCCCAACCATCACCGGCACATTCAGTCGATTGTGAAAAGCCCACATCCACTTTTCCTGTTTGGGTGTGCTCAGCCCAACCCATAGCACGTCCGGTAAGGCTGACTGAATCATGCGGACAACTTCCTGTTCTTCTTCAGCCGTCAGATGGCGGAACGGTGGGGAATAGGTCCCCGCCACTTGAATCCCATGTTGTTGCCGTAGCTTAGTCGCCAGGAGTTCCGGGACATTCGGAGCTCCGCCATAGAAGAAGTGCCGGTAACGGTTTCCTGTTGCTTTGCAAAAGGTGTCCAGCAATTCGGGGCCGTAGACACGACGGGGCATCACGAACCCACGCCAACGTCCAACCCAGACAAGCGGCATTCCGTCAGGAACAACAAGGCCGGCCTTACTGAGGATCGCCTTGAACTGCGGGTTGTCCTGGGCCTCCATCACGCCGTGCATTCCGGTGACAGCAACAAATTGCGTGCCGCTCCTTACCCGAATCCATTTCTCCATCACGGAAATGGCCTGAGGGATTTGGATTGCGTTTACACGCACACCCAGCACCCGAAAAGAAGGAATCTGATTTCCCGACTCAGATACGCAAGATACAAGCGTGGCCATTGGTGTTGGCTCCTAGTGTTGGACTATTCGAGCGAAATCCGTTTGCACGTCATATCGGAAGTCTGAAAGAGGTGGCTTGCTCATGGCCTGCTGGTAAATATCCATCAGCAGGGAGTGGTTCTTTTCTGCCGTGTACTTGAGCTCATATTCCCGGCGCGCTGCCATACCCATTGCCCGCATTCGCGCGCGGTGCGACCACGCCCAGGCGATGTTGCAAGCAAGGTCTGCACTGCTGTTAGGAGCAAAGTGAAGCCCGGTGCATTCGTGTTTCACAATTTCCTGCATTGCCCCCAGGCGGGAGCAAATCACGGGGGTTCCGGCGGCAAAAGCTTCCACGATGGTCATCGGAAAATTCTCATAACACTCGCTTGGCACGATAAGAAAGTGAGCGCCTTTGATTGCCTCCTGTGTTTCCTCGCGACTCAGGCGGCCGAGGAATCGAACCGACGACAGGGAGTTGCGCGCGGCATCACTCTCCAGCTCGGCTCGCAGAGGACCATCACCAACGATGTGAAGCGGAATTGAATTCTTGAAGTGAACCCAGGCACGCAGCAGAGTGTGCAATCCCTTTTCCTGGGACAATCTTCCAACGAAGAGAACGTAGCCCCCTTCTTCCGTGCTCAGGCCGGGGTCGCGCGCCACAAAGTTAGGTTTGACGCAGATTTTCTCCGGAGGAAATCCTCCACGAATAAATTTCTGCCGCGCAAATTCCGTGAGGGCAATGTAGCCGTTGATGTTTTTGGTCCACGTGTGCAGGCTACGATGAGTAGCCAGCATCGTGGCTACTGCGGCGGTTGCCAGGCGAGAACCCCGGTAACATCCGTGCCTGACGCTGCGCCCCAGGCTGTGCGTGACACATTCCTCACAAGCGTGGCCGTCCCGATAAAAAGTGGCGGCAGGACAAAGAAGCCGAAAATTGTGAAGAGTCTGTACCACCGGAACTCCGGCCTTTCGACACGGTGCGTAAATTGAAGGCGAAGTCTGCGTAAAAGTGTTGTGGACGTGAACGATGTCCGGCTTCTCTTCCCTGAGGATCCGGGCAATATCCCGTCGTGCGTCCTCCGCCCAGATCAATTGTTTCGGCAACATCAAGCGCTGAATACTTGAGTATCGTTTGATCTCCTGGTTGGTGCGTTTGTAGGTCACGACTCGATGACCGAAGCTGGAGAGAAGCTGCTCTTCCTGCCGGAAGACGACGTCTTCGCCTCCCGGAATCTGATATTCGTTATGAACGAGAAGAACTTTCATCCTTCAGACGGACACTGATCTTGAAGATTCAGAGGATTCCTGGCGGGGATGTAATCCAAGATTTCTGCATTTGAGAGATAGAGCACTCCGTCGCGATGGGACACATAGTCCAGGACCTCTCGCAGTTCGTCCCACAGGTCCAGCTCGCCGATCTCCCAAGAATGCCCGTAGAGGTGGAAAATGCCGCCTTCCTGCGAGATCGAATCGAATAGAATCTTTGCCAATTCCACCCATCTGTCCACTTGCCTTAATTGGGTAAGGTATTTCCAGCCTGCTCCAAAATTTGCGGCACGGGCAGTGTTTCGGACGTAGTCCGATTTCGAGTGCGGGAAAACGTGCACGGTGGTCGGCATCCTGTAGGGATCGAAACTCAGACCCTGGGCCAGCATCTGGGTCGTGCGAGCGCCTGCATAGCCGGCCTGTTTTACAGCGCGAATTGCCATGCTGCTGTAGCGACCGCGAGGATAGGCAAACATCCGCACCTCGCTTCCCAGCATGTCCTCAAGACGCTGTTTACAGGTCTCGACTTCGCGTGTTAGCACTTTTTTAGTGCATTGTGGAAGGACGAGGTGCGACAACCCGTGCGCCCCGATCTCAAACCCCATACCCGCCAGGGTCCTCAAGTCGCTTCGACCTATGCTGCACGGACCGTGATGGCCGGAAATGGGAACGTAAAATGTCCCGGCAATCTTGCGGGAACGAAGCATTTCAGCGATTCTAAGGTCAAGCAGATCCCCGTCATCCCAGCTCGTCGTAACGATGCGTGCTACCGGCCCTCCGGTTTTCAAGCGTTCACTATTCAGATAATCACAGATCGCATGATTTGTAGCGTTCATGTCACCCCTCCCGGTGGCAATGGCGTAGCAGTTGAACGCCGTCATTGTTGGAGACACTCATCATATGGAGTTGAGGAAGACCTCTTTCAATTGAGTTGGTGTGTTTAGTGTGCCTTCCGTAAGTCTCTCCACTCACCAAGCGTCTTGCGAGCACTCATCCAATCAAAATACTTACCGTTCTCGCTCGCAAGATGAAACGTATTGTTTGCAAAGCGATTGTTCCATGATTTGAAAATGCGTTCATCAAACCCGGGCGTTGCCAGGATTCCCGCGGCAATGCCCCTGTTTTGCGTGATCACGTTGTCATGGACATAAAGATTACGGAGGAAAAAAGGCTGGCCACTTTGGCTCTTTCGGTTTGATTGCAGCCCGACAATGCCGTTCATGCAATCGGTTACCGTGTTGCCGTAAACCTCAACGTTTTCTGAAGCCGTAATGACAATCCCTCCGCCGTACCAGGGAGCAGTCTTCCCCGGGGCGGCGAAGCCGTCATTTTCGATCGTGTTGTCGCGAATGACTGCATGGTAGCTGATCTCATGCAGGATCCCCGCTTCTTTGTTGTCTGTTGTCCGGTTGTGTTCGTAGAGGGTATCGTGGTTCTCGATGTCGGTCCAAAGGCCGGGTCCGTTGTTATTGTGCACAAAATTGCCACGAACAACGAGGCCTCTTGTGAATGCGAATTTCGTTCCACCGGCTTCCCATCCGTACTTGTAGCCGGCGTAGTTGTTATAAGCAATCTCATTCCCGGCGACCAGGATCCCGGTGCCAGAACCTCCCAGGCCCATCTGTCCGTTGTTAATGACCTTGTTGTTCAGGACCTGCATCTGATTGCCTAAACGAATACCCATGCCATGATTGAGCTTGATCACGTTGTTCTGGATGACCCACCCTTGACTGAGCTGCCCGTGCGCGGTCTGGCCTTCGATTGCGCCGTCGCCGGCAACATCTGCGTATTTTTCGATTGTCAGCCCCTGAATCGTCACGTTCTTTGCCGATCCGTGAAAGGCGTGGGCAACCAGGCTGATTTCCACTTTGTGGTTAGCCGGATTGTCACTCATATACGCTTTGCCCGTGGCGTAGTCCAGGTACCACTTTCTGGGCGATACATCGGATAAATTGGCGACGCGCTGAAGCGGGACGTCATTCACAAACAGGTCCTGTGGAAACATACAGGCAGGATGGTTCTTGTCACATTCACCACGATATGAACTTTGTGAGTTTACGGACACGTTAGCCACCCAGTACTTGCCTTGATGCGTGAAACCTGTGAGAACTTTGGCGCCGCTCAGGATTGCACCCTGCTGCCCAATAAAGGAATCTCCATCCTTCGGGCGAATGGATTGGAGCTGATAGAGACCGGGGGCGATAGCGAAGGATGTGCCTGGCGGATGAGCGGCAACAAGCGCCTGAATGCTCGCCCCAGGATGAACCTGGACTTCTCCCGTAGACGACAGGGTGGTAATAGGTTTCATTGACAAGACCAGAATGAAGATCGAAGCGCAAAGGGGAATCGCCAGCTTTTTTAAAAGGCCGGCTCTAATCCGAATTGGATTACATGGTTCCTTCACTTAAAGGACCTCGAATTGCGTTTTTATTAGAGAGACTTTCACTGCCTCGTCGAACATTGCCTGGCGGCAGCTTTATGGTTTGGTCGAAGCGGCCACAAGTTCGGGATCACTTTCCTTGATGATATGGATTGAGACCGGGACTTCTCGCAGCCGTCTGCGGCGCAGAAACTCCGCGTAGCCCAGGATGACCAGGTAATCCAGAGGCGGGTGCCAGGTCAGCATGGTCATGAAGATCGAGCGAAAAGTGAGCAAGCCAAGGACGGCAATCGCCTCGTATGCGAGTTGTTGATCCGTGGACATGACGATCGAGTGCCGAAGATACCGGGTCAGAAACCACCAGGTGCCTAGCAGCGCGGCAAGAAACGGGATGAGCCCCCAAATGCTGGTCCCCACAATGATTTCCAGGTAATCGCTATGCATGGTGGAAGTCTCACCCAAACCGAGCTTGGCGAGGACAGCGAATCGTCCCGCCGCATAGGCGCCATACCCGACGAGGGGACGTTCCATGAACTTTTGCCAAGCTGCTGACCACCACTCGACGCGGCTACTGAGCGTTTCAAGCTGTTGTGTGTCCTGTCCCCTTTCCAGGAACGACCAGATTAGGCCACCCACACTGCTCGCGATCAGAAGTGGCGCTACGAAGAACGTCAAAAACGCGCTAACGCCCAGACGCTTGGAAAAGTAAAGCAGCAGAAATACGCCAAAAAAGAATCCCGCGATAGCTGATCTTGTCTGTGACAAAACCATAGTGGTCATACCAGCAGCGAGAAGCAGAATATACCAAGTGCGGTCAGATTTCTTTCCGGCAATGGGCAGGAGCCGGCATAGCGCAATAAGAGCCAGGATGGCCGCAAAGGTTCCGATGTCGTTGGAACTGACGGCAGGCAACACACCATCAAGACGTATTCCCAGGATTCCAACTCCGACGTTCTTTCCGTTCGGGTATAAAGCCTGTTGCGTCCACAAGACAACACCAAGCCACGCAGAGAGAAGAAGCAGGCCATAAAGGGTCCAAGTCCAGTTGAAGAAGTGCTTGTAGTCTTTGACAGAGCGGATCGTTGCGAGCACGGCAGCAAGCAGAGCGATGTCCAGCAGGTATTCACAAGCTTTGTAAAAAGTCCATGCAGGATAGACAGACCAGGCGGTTGACGCCAGTTCGACAAGGCCGAAGGCTGTGATGGCACCCAAGAGTCCTCGAAACATCGATCCGAACCATGGAGTGCGGCGCAGCGCAAGGCGTATGCCCAGGGCTGTTGCTACGATCAGCTCGAGGCCGATGCGGTAAAGGGCCCACGCGTCTACCGGGTTTTGTTCAATCTGGTCTACGCCACGAACACGGAACACAAGGGCGCTCGCAAAAATGAGCAGCCAGAGAACATGCCACCACCTCAGGTGTGCCGTGAGATTTCGCAACAGACGCAACCCCCTGCGGAACCCCATAGCCAGAGTGATCAATCCAACAGGGACCGCCAGCAGTGCCAAGGTTGCGACAATGAGTCCGTGGTGGTACACAACAGGAGCAATGATCACGGCGGCTACCAGTCCGAACGATATGAAAAGTACCGCGATCCATACCGTACCGAGCCGTCCAGGTTCCGTGCGGGCCCGTGCGTGGCGATTTCTA
>JAKASH010000072.1 GCA_021828225.1 Acidobacteriota bacterium
CCTGTCGCTGAGCCGGGTTGTCACCGAAGTTTCCCTTAGAGATTTTGTTGATATAGATTGTCTGACCATCTTCCGAGGCGAATTTCAGGAATTCAACCTTGTATTTCCCGCTGCGACCGACCTGGTCCGGGGCACGGTTGACCTTCGCCTTGCGGTGGTCGGGAAGTCGAGTTTCCATTACCTCATGAGCCGCAGTCACGTTGTCGAGCCAGTTTTTGAGGGGAGATCTCCTAACCGCCTCTACACTGACCTTGTTATCTACATGGTCGCCTACCAAGCGCGACGCACATTTCTCGATATAGGGCGCGTCTTGGATGCCATGTCTAACCGGTGATAGCCAGTCAGAACCATTGATGCAACCGAGCATGCCGCCTGTCATCGAGGCGATTGTATCGGTATCCGAACCGATGGCGAAGGCGGCCTTCACCACGCCGTTGATCGGGTCGGCGGCGTGGCGTGATGCGAGATACACTGCCGCAATCGCTGCCACTGTCCCGGCCCCGCTTATCTTGCTGTTAAAGCAATGAAGTTTTTTAAGCACATCGTCATCGAAACTCAACGCTCCCTTCGCAAGCTCCGTTCTGCAGACTTCGAGATACTCCAAGACCTCGGCCTTTGCCGATTCCCAAAGCTTCGCGTACCCCTGAAGGTTTCTTTCCGCTTGGTTCTTCCATTCGGGCTGGATGGCTGGGAGATCTGGGAGAGCAGACCAAGCCTCGGCGTTTTTTATCAATTCCTCCACTAATTCGCCATACACCAGTTTCGAATCCTTTCGGAAAGCCGCCCACAGCGCAAAACCGTAAGCTAAAGCGCCCAAAAGCGCCCGGGGGTGCCCGTGGGTCGTGACTCCGTCCAGGAAGATGTTGGCGGCGATCACTGAGAATTCGTTTTCACCCAAGCGCAAGATATGGGGCAGGACGCGCATCGCAACGCCGTTGCCGCCCGCGTCGAAATAACGCTTCACATCCTGGGGCTTCCGGTTTGAACTCCAAGGTGCCACTCCGTCAAGCCAAGAATCGACCGCCCTCTTAGTCGCTCCGCCCCCGCCGCGTTCATAAGTGGACCAAAAGGGCAGTTCCACCTGGGTGAAGTAGTCCCACCAGTTTTCTTCTTTTAACAGCGACCGGCAAAGGCAGAGAATAAGCTGGGTGTCGTCGCTATACTCGCCAGCCTCAATGGTTTCCTCATAAGGAAAAAAGCGCCCACCCGAGCGGCGGGTCCAGCTTCTGAAATTATGGAGACGGCCCAGTTGTTTTGGCGCTTTTGACTTGCCAACCCGTTCATTCGGCCAGCCTAACGCGTCGCCGCAAGCCGCCCCCAGCATGGCACCGACAGCCTTGCTCGTTTTTTGCTTTATTGTAATGTTATCGGCCATGAAGACCTCCGTTCTCATATAGTGTTTCCGTCGCTCGGACTCCGCGTTGAATCATTCGCGAGAGCGAAGTTTTGTTAAAGAAGTCCGGAGCGATGTAAATCGGTTTTTCAATCGTGATTCCCTGCAGACTCAATCGGCAAATTTCCCTCCGTGCCTGCTCCTCTGTATGAACAACAATACCGGTAATTGCATCAAGTGGAATCGGGTCCTTGAGCAGAACTTCTGCCTGAATATCAGTCGGCGCTGCTGGGAGATGGGTCCGAGAACGGGAAAAGGTAATCCCCGGAGACGTATCTGCGTAAAGGGAGCGGAACCCATCAATCCCAGTTTGGATATACGCGCCGTGATCGCGAGCTGCGTTACATGGACAAAAACAGGTCTCAGGGTGCCACAGGTAACTGGGATCGATCATCAACACGACCCAGTCTTTGAAAAGAGGCTCACGCTCCCGGACTTTGATAAAGTAATAGGTGTTCGGGTACTCGATGGAGCAACAAATCAGATCGTCCCTGCCATCAAACCGTTCCGTGTCAGTTGGGTTGTGCGGCAGATCGTGTTCCTGTAGCGTCCTGGTTGAACAAAGCCCCAACGGATCATCAAAGATATGGGCCAGATTTCGTGATTGTGTGAAATGACATATTCGGGTGATCCCACGACTGGCGCACTCTCGTTGAACCAAGTTCATGGCTTGACCCTCTGGTAGAGTGACTCGTCTGTAGGGAGTAGTGGCGTAAGCGCACCGCTGTAGAGCAGGATCAGGTTCGTTTTCGCTCGAGTCGCAGCCACATAGAGAAGTCTGCCATCGTGTGTGAGGGCGTCCTCTTCCCCATGGGACGCTATATAATCCTGGTCCGGGAGATTGTCGGCATCGAGAAAAGGAACTATCACCATATCGAACTCAAGCCCCTTAGCCGCATGATAGGTGCCGTGGTATATGCCGGGTCCATCGTTCCAAACCTGAAGGTCGCGGTGTAGCCTGGTCGCCTCACCCTCAAGGGTCGAGCTGAAGACCTTCTCTTGCGCCCTGTCTTTCACGAGGATGGCAACGCTCAATGTTTTGGCGGCGCTCCTCGCTGCCCTTAGGGCAATTTTCACCTGCTGCGTCCTGTCAACACACTCGACCAGGGTGGGCAGCGCGCCGTCCGCCCTTGGGGAAGTCGGCTCAACCAGATCAGGTATGTCGAGAAAGAACGCCATCCTTGAGATTGCCAAGCCAAGCTGGGCAATCTGTTTCGTGTTCCGATAATTTTCTTTAAAGAACCACTGCTGGAGAATATTCAACCCAGCGGAGCGCCAGCTCATCCGCTGTCCGTAAATTTGTTGGGCGACATCCCCAAAAAACGAAAGAGAACCGTCCTCGGGAATGGCCGCCGCCAATGAACGGATCATCTCAGGGGAAAAGTCCTGCCCCTCATCGACAATTATGTGTTTATAGTGCCGGGGGGACGTGTCCTCCTCGAATTCTCTCCGCACAAAAATAGCGATGTCGTCCCAGTCATACATTTTCCCTTTGCCGGTTCGAATCTCGACATACTTCTCGAGGATTTCGTACATGACGGGCCTGAGTTTGCGGGAAAGGTTGGTGCCGATTCTGCCGACGCGTTCCACCTCCACATACTCGTCGCTGGAGGTGATCCCATGGCTGAAAATCCACTGGATCTCGTCCATGAAAAACTCGATGGGTCTCATGAAGAACTTCGAAGGTTCGTAGCTGGACTCCACCGCCTTTACCGCCTGAAAAATGTACTCCTTTCGCAAATCTGGGTCACTGCAGATGCAGTTGTATCCCATCTTCCCCCGGGCGTTCAGATACCCCCGGGCAAAGGTGTGGTATGTTTCGACCTGGACATTCTGCAGCTCGTTGGGTTTGAGATGCTTCAGGTAGGTGACCAGCGTCTTGTTGAAGGTCAGCAGCAGAGTCCTTCCCGAGTGCGGCATTGATTGCTCGGAGAGATAAGCGGCCCGGTAGAGGGCAAGCGTTGTCTTGCCACTACCAGCGGTGCCGAGCACGGCGGTGTGGCCTGCCACGGGCATATACAGCACCTCGCGCTGCTTCTTTATTGGCTTTGGCAAATTTCCCTTCATCAATTGCCTCCTACCAAAGATTCTTCGTCAATTTCAAACAAATCAGGCGTCGAGCGATGGACGCCGATGCCGTGCTCCATCAGGAGCATCACAAGCTGTTCCCCATTCATCAGGGCGATGGAGGTCTTGTCTGCTTGGGCGGCTTCATTGACGGCTCCGGAGCTGAAGTCACTGGTGGTGATGATCAGGCCTTGCTCGTGCGCTCCGAGGCTGCCGCGCACCTGCTGCACGACAGGAGCCTGGATGTTGTTCTTGAGCTTCCATTTCTTTACCTGGACAGCCATCTTGATGCGGACCACATCGCCCACCACCAGGGAACCCCGAACATCGATGCCGCCGTCGCCGCTAAGCTTGGTCACCTCAACCATCTCGAAGCCCATCTCCGCTAGCAACTGAGAAATGAGCTCCTCGAACTCACCGGGCTTCATGGCCAGCAATCTCTCGCGCAGGGCCTTCCGGACCTGGTGGTTGTGCTGCTCGATCTGGAACGCCAGTCCGTGCCCCATCCATTGGCTCAGGCCCACATAGCCACGGCCGTGCTGAATGAAGCGGGGCCGCTCTCCGCGTTTCTGTTGGCGTTTGATCTCGGTGATCACCTGGGCGTACATGGTGGCTTCGGGCGTCTTGCCACCAGTCACCAACCATCCTTTCGCCAGAGCCTTCTCGGTGATCTCCCTATAGTGCATCGGCTTCTTCCTGCCGAACTCCTCAAGCACCTTCTGAGCGCAATCGGTAAAGGAGAAACCCGCGTTCGCAACAGAAGACTTAGGGGGTTCCTCGACGACCACAGGAACCGGCGCAGCGCTGCTCGATATTTCAGTGGAATCCCGGAGCGCGAAGGTCTGAGGGCCGACCTTTACAAAAGGTGACTTGTCCCCTTTGCTCTTGATATCGGAGTAGAGCCGGGCACTGACAGTGGCGTCTGAGGTCTTGCCCTCGGATTGCCGGAGACCGCCAGCCATGATCTGCTCGGCGATATCCTTGGCGTGCAGCGGCGTGCCCGCCTGCTGCAACACCTGAATGGCTGCGGCTTTAACGTCCATGGTTCTCCCTCCTGCTCCTGACAGTTTCGCCATCATCGTCGTGTCCTCAGATCAGCCCAAAGAAACGCTCGAAGACCGCACTTAGCTTGTCCAATACCGATTGCTTGTTCACCGCATGGCCGTTGTTTTTGTTAAACCTTGAAACCGGCGGCAGAATCTTCGTGATGGCGGTGCCGGTGCTCGGAATTGCGCCATCCCACACAAGGTTGATAACGACCTAACCCGACAACTCATCGAACTTGGCCTTCATGGTTGGGTTGCCGCGGGTGAGGCGTTTGATGGTGACGTTCTGCGCCTTGTCGTTGGCCAGACGCAGGTTACGGTCGGCACCGAGGAGAGCGTCCTTGGTTTTCTGCAGGTGGTCGATGGACTTGTCGATTTCGTCAATGGCGGCTTGAAACTTGCGAGCGGCCAAGTCGTAGTTCTTGGCAAAGGCGTCCTTGAAGCCTTCCAGCTCAGCCTCGAAGTTGGTGATGTCGATATTCTGCGCCTTGACTAAGGCAAGCTCCTGTCGGTAGCGGATGCTGTTGAGGGCAGCGTTACGCAATAACGTGATCATCGGCAGGAAGAACTGCGGGCGGATGACGTACATCTTTGGGTAACGGTGCGAGACATCAACAATGCCGGTGTTGTAGAGCTCGCTGTCAGACTCCAGAAGCGATACCAGGACCGCGTACTCACAGCCTTTCTCGTTGCGATCCTTATCGAGTTCCTTGAAGAAGTCCTCGTTGCGCTTTTTGGTGGCCGTGGTGTCCGCCTCATTTTTCATCTCGAACATGATCGACACGATCTCTATGGGGTTCGATGAATCGGAGGCGTCGAAATCGCGGAAAATGTAATCGCCCTTGCTGCCGGTGCGAGCGTCGGTGTCCTTCTCGAAGTAGGCATTTGGAAAGGCGGTGGCGCGGATCTGGTTGAAGGTGACTTCGCAGTGTTGCTCGAGGGTTTCTCCCAACATTTTGGTAGAGAGCCGCGCCTTCATGTCGCGCAGGCGCTCAATGGCCTCGTCCCGGTCCCGGATCTGGGTTTGGTATTTCTCGACCAAGGCTTTTTCGGCCAATTCCTTTTCCAGAGCAGCGCGGTCCAGGGCGGCACGCAGGGCGTCGCGCTCCTGCTGGACGCTTTCAATGGACTCGCGGATGGCCAGGGCCTTGCTGGTGTCGTGGGCCTGAATCTTGGCCTGTAGCGCCTGTATCTGGGCGTCTTTCTCGGCAGCGACGCGTTGGAGTTGGTTGAGTAGTTTGGCCTCCGAGAGCTCCGAGAGGGAGGCGATCTGCGCCTGGAGCTTGGCGATCTCGGCATCCTTGTCGGCTACGGATTGCTGGCGCTGCTGCTCAAGCTGCGCTCGGGCGAGTTGTAGCGCTGTCTCCTTGTCGCGCTCCGCAAGGGCTAGGCGTTCAGCGACCTGTTTGTTGAACTCCTTGTCGCGAACCTGGCGCAGGATCTCGGCGTAGCCAGATTCATCGACCTGAAAGGCCGTATGGCAGTGAGGGCAGACGATTTCGGGCATAGCGTGGCTCCTTAGCGAATATGGTTGCTCTAGGGGGATGGCTTGAGGCTGGCCGTCTCCCGGTCGTAGACATAGTGGATGATGCTGCCATCTTTGATGCGCTCCACTGCCTCGTCAATGACGAATAAGGGCACCAAGAACCATTCCTCGGGCTGCACCGGGTGCCCGAAGCGGTCGTGGATGGTGATGTTCAGCCGTGCCGGCGCGAACAGGCGGTGGAGCAGATGTTCCAGCCGCGTACGGTGGATGCCTGCTAGCTTGTAGGTTGCCACTACCTCGACTTGGGCCAGCAGATAGGTGGCCTCATTCTCGGCGTTGGCGATCCGGCTTTCGACCTTGCCTCCCGTCACCCCGATTTTGTGAATAAGCTCGCGGTGTTGTGCGACATAGGGGTCAGTCGATAGCGAACGCAGAACGTAGATGGTACCACTTTCCACATCGTCGGCATCGAAATCACCACCAAGGGTGAGTTGCCCCGTTTCGGGCGACGCCAGGCGCCTAGCCGCCGGGTCATTGTAGAAGGCCCGCTGCAGGGAGCGCAGCAGCAGATTGCTCTCCGTGCCATTGGAATAAATGACGCGCAAGCGCCGATCCACTTCGCCGGCAGTGGTTTTTAAAGGCTCCCCAATCTCTGCGACGTAAAGGGTGAGCCCATCTAAGACAAAAAAATCTCCGCCTTCAATGGCGCGGCGTCCCGCCTCGATGGGCTGGGACTGCCGCATACCGGTCTGGATATCGGTTTGCACCCGCTCGAACAAGGGCCGAAAGGTCTCGAAATCCTTGCACGGCTTGCGGTCGGCGACCTCCTCCGCGGCACGTTTCTCGGCACTGGTACGGACATGGCGCAGTACTGTGATGTCGCTTGCCTCGTCCGCACCGGCCAGTTCAGCGGCCAAGTCGTCGAGATCAGCAATATCCGCTGCTTGCGCGGTGGCGTGCTCTGTGGCTAGCAAGTCCTGATGATCCAGCGGCTCCAGCAGAGTCCGGCACTCCGGAAGCGCCCGCAAGCGATCCAGGCGCACGGCGTAGAGGCGCTCGAAGATATCCCGATCTTCCCCATGCTGCGGTACCCGTCCGTGGGTTGCCACAAAGCGTTGGATGTCCTCAAAACCCGCGATAAGGCGCTCTTCTCTAGCCGTGCGTCCGTCTTTTTTCTCGGGTGGCGCGAAGTCGGCTAGTTCTGCCGCAAGGTCGTCGAGTTCGGTATTACTCATAGCGTCCCTCTGTCTTGAAGCGCATGAAGGCAACCGCGCCCTCGGCCATACGTCGCTCCCAAGGATCCTGAGCAGTTAGCGACGGAACACGTCCCCGCTCCTTCTTGAACTGCACGGCACGAACGGCCAACTCCTTCGCCTCCTCTGGTGTGAGACTCGTGCGCTTTGCCGTGATGGCCGCCGCGACCTGCTTCAGACTCTCCTCGCTCATGGCCTTGGCGAGAATGGCGTAGGCTTCTCCAAAGGGATTGATGCGGTCGATGAGGTCAATATCCAGTTCCCGCACATCCATGGCAAAGCGGCGTACTCCGTGGATCAGGGCGGTGTTGAGGGCGCCGTCCTGCGTGCCTTCGGTGACGATCCGCTTGGCCTGCTGGGTGAGATTCAGTGCAGCGACGGCGTGTTGGCGCACCGCCTCCTGGTCTTCGGTGTCGAGTTCCGGATATTTGTCCTTGATGATCTTGCCGAGACGTAGTTGGGTCAGCTCTTCCGGTACGAGATCCTCATCAAACAGCCCCCGTTCGATGCTGGGCTTGTCCTGCACGAAAGCGGCGATCACTTCGTTCAGATCCTCCCGACAGATGCGGACCGCCTCTAGGCTTTTGGGTTCAGCCAGTCCCTTGATCTCAATTTGGAATGCCCCTGACTGCTCGTTGATGCCAACATTGCAGCGATCAGGATTGTAGCCCTCCTGACCATAATCAAAACCCGGGGCTGGGCCATTGTCGGGATTTTTGGCTTTGAACTCGAAGCGTGGGGCTAGGACCTGCTCCATCAGGAGGCTGGCAGCGATGGCCTTCAGGGTGTCGTTGACGGCTTCGGTGACGGCGGCTTCTGCCGCATCCGGCTCAGCGATGAGGTTGGTGAAACGGGCGCGGGTCTTGCCCGGCGCGTCGCGGGTAGCGCGACCAATGATCTGGACAATCTCGGTGAGACTCGCCCGGTAGCCCACAGTCAGTGCGTGTTCGCACCAGATCCAGTCGAAGCCTTCTTTGGCCATACCCAGGGCGATGATGATGTCGACATGGTCGCGGTTATTCTTCTGCGCGGGGTCTTTGAGAGCAGCGGATACCCGGTCACGTTTGCTGGCATCGTCATCTACCAGATCGGCAATCCGCAACACCCGCCCATCTGGCCGCTGGACGAGCTGGAACCCAGTCGTGGGGTCGGTACCTTGCCACGTTCCCAGTGCCTCAAGGATGTGCTCCACCTCACGCATCTTGTCCTTCGTACTCTCACGGGAATTGACGTTGGGAATGTGTAGGATAGTTTTCTCGGCGGGATCGAGGACCTGAAGAATTTCCTCGACGTAAGCTCCGCTGTAGAAGAAATAGCCAATATCCAGCTGCTTCAGGTACTCGTAGCCGTTCAGTTGCTCGTAGTAGGTATAGGTGACGGATTCGAACTTGGCCTCGTCCGACGGGGCCAGCACCGCTTCGGCGTCGCCCCGGAAGTAGGAGCCAGTCATGGCAACGATGTGGGTCTTGCCGCGAGCGATGAATTGGCCCAGATGCGTGCCCAGCTTGTTGTCTGGATTGGAGGAAACATGGTGAAACTCGTCAATCGCAATAAGTCGATCGTCGAAGGCCTCGACACCGTAGGCATCGACGGCAAAGCGGAAGGTCGCATGAGTGCAGACCAATACCTGGTCTCTGCTCTCTAGGAATGCGCCGACCGCCTTGACCTTGCCGCCATTGTCGGTACCTGGGGCATTGCAGAGGTTCCATTTGGGTTCCACCCGCCAGTCGGCCCAGAAACCATACTGCGACAGTGGCTCATCGTTGAAGCTAGCGCCAATGGCTTTCTCCGGTACCACGATGATGGCCTTCTTGATGCCCTGGTTGTGCAATTTGTCCAGCGCAATGAACATGAGGGCACGACTCTTGCCGGAGGCGGGAGGCGACTTGATTAGCAGGTATTGCTCACCACGTTTTTCATAGGCACGCTCCTGCATAGGGCGCATCCCCAAGGCATTGGCTTTGGTGGATGCGCCACTACGGGCGTAGGTGACAGAGACCGAGGGGACAGATCTCATGTTTATGCTCATTTCCTCTCCCCTGCAATACTTGCAAGTGCAGCCTTAAGAACTTGTAGACAGAGCCTCGCTGTATGTTCATCGGGCGTAAAACGTGACACCATTTGTTCATAAGGGTGAATGTAGTTGCGAAAATCCCGTAAGCCGTGGCTGAATTTTTTCACGTCAGGTTTGAGCAAATCAATCTCACAGGCGACATCAATAAATTGGGCAAGACTCCAATCGTGAAACTGTTTTACCTTACCGTCATTAGTCTTTGGACTTACAGAAGCCTGATTGAACAGAGCCGGCGACTTCTGGGCCGCTCCAAGCAGAACTGCC
>JAKASH010000073.1 GCA_021828225.1 Acidobacteriota bacterium
GGACCAGAGCCGGGGTCTGAAGTCACCGGACGATTGGCGGGCCCTGATCGACTGGATGGGCAAAAACCGTTCGAACACGCTGGCGATGTTCATTGACAAGTATGAGGCCAACCGCGAGACCATTGACAGGGAACTTGCCCGCCGGGGCATGCGAGCCGAGGTGGGCAAGCATCCAGTGACCTTCTATTTTCTTCCACCGGAACGCTATTTCCAGGCGCACGCTGACTGGTACGGGATGGTGAATGGTCAGCGAGTAACCCATGACGGTCGCAGACCCGTAATGTTTGAAACGGCGAACCCTCAGGCCGTGGCAACGCTTGAAGCGAATGTAGTTGCTTACCTGAAGAAGCGGCCGGAAATCCATGTTTTTCAGCTCTGGCCGCCGGATGGTTGCATCTGGTCAGAAAGCCCGGAAGCGAGGGCCCTTGGTTCACCTTCAGAGCGCATGAGATTGCTCGTGGGAAGTCTGAGCAGGGCGTTCCAGTCAGCGGGGCTGAAAACGCAGGTGGAATTCCTTGCTTACCAGGGCTATACCCAGCCGCCGAAAAACATGAATTTTCCAAAAGAAACCATCATGGATTTCTGCCCAATCCGTCGGGATTACGCCGTACCCCTCGACGACACTGCGAACCCCGCTAACCGAAGACTGAACGCCGACCTCCGCGGCTGGCTGGCGAGTTTTCCTGGCCAAGTCCGAGAGTACAGCTATTATGCAAGATATAGCTGGTGTTCGCTGCCAGTGGTGTTGCCCTCCCAGATTGCCCACGATATGAAGTACTGGCGGCGCATCGGGGAGGTGGGTGCGAGCATTTACAGCGAGCCTGGAAACTGGTTGGCGCTTGAAGTCAACCACCTCGCGTTCGCCCGGGCACTTTGGGAAGCGGACTTCGATGCGGAAGGCTGGTACCACCGCTATCTGCGTGCGCGTTTTGGCAACGCGGCAGAACCGGTAGGGCGTTACTTTTCACTGGGCACCAGAATCACTTTCGGCGCGCTGGCCCCTGAGGGCCTCTCGGGCAGCCCGTCAAGCTACAATCCGTTGCTGGCCAAAGCCAGGGAGGCTATGCATGAGGCCACCATGACCGTTTCCGGCGGTTCGGCGCGGTGGGCCGTTGAAGGACTCGCATGGGAGGCGAATTATCTCAGCCTGGCTTTGCGCCTGCGTGAAGCCGAAGTGGTGGGAGATCCACCGGAGCAAGTCAGGGCTCTCGAACAAAAAGTTCAAGCCTTGACCACCGCCCACGCCAACGACGGCACCTACATTCCGGGGATTCGCTTCTGGCTAATGAACCGGCGTGCTTGGCAAAGGGGCGTCAAGCGCGTTGCATGATTTCTTCGGGATTGACGGGGTTGCACCGGCGGACATAAAAAAAGAGGGCAGCAAGGCTTCCCAAGGGCATCACGGCGGCTCCAGCAAAAATAGGAAACCAGCCCAACCGGTCAATCACCACACCTGCCAAGAGTGTCAAGACCATTTCAATGATCCCTTCACCTACACCCGTTAACCCCGTTATACTAAGTCGCATTCATAGGGATATTGATAATCCAATCAAAGCCGCAAATAGACGCGACCGATTCTCGGTCATTTTGCAGCGACCGCAAGGCTTCCACCAAGCGATCTTCCACGGCTTCCAGGCTATTGAAAACCAAGTTGGGAAACCATTTCTCCCGGACTTCTTCCCAAAGATGCTCCATGGGGTTCAGTTGGGGGCTATAGGGTGGCAGGGGGACGAGTTGCATGTTTTCGGGAATCACCAAGTCATGGGCACGATGCCATCCGGCGCCGTCCAGGACCATCACGATCTGCTCGTCCAGATGATTTCGAGTGGCCAGATCTGCTTCGCCCCCGGCTGACGACGATCATCCAGCCAACGTATGAAATCGGCAAGCGCGCCACGCAGATGCTGCTCTCTGCCATAGCCCTGCGAAGCAGTGAAGATGGTGCAGGGGAAAAGAGCGTCGTGGTTTTAGAGGCTGAACTCTGCGTGCGCGAATCTACAGCTCCGCCACCCGAGTCTCAAGAGCTTGCTGTATTGTCGCAATCTTAATCACCAATCACCAGTCAAGATTAATCTGGCTCGGTAAACGGAGGGTCCTGCATGCGAGGACGTGTTTTCTTCTTTGCTCTTGCACTTATGGGCTTGACTGCGGTCTGGTATGAGCCCTCGCGCCGCTTCAGGCTCAGCGAACAATCCAGCCTGGGAGGGACTTAACTCTCCGGCTGGTGATCGGCCCACACACATCAATCCGCGAGGCATCACGGTGCTGCCAATGGCCGCTTCACTACACCCCTGGGAAGCCAGATCAAAGTTGCTCCGCATCCTTATGGCCTGGCGCTGCGCCCGAACGGAAAAATTCCACGCCGTGATCTGTATTCCTTTTCGCTCGACGGAGCGTTCGCAGGCGAGATGTACCATCACAGCCTGGTCGGCGACTTGAAGCTTTCGCCTGACGGTCATTACCTTTACATCAACGATATTGCTCATTACCGGCTGGTTGTCTATGACACGCGGGAGCGGAAGATCGTGGCCAGCATCCGCGTGGGCCGCTTGCCATTCGCGCTGGCAGTATCACCGGACGGAGAACATGTCTACGTGACCAACATCGGGATGTTCCGCTACTCAGTCATTCCTGGGTACACGTCGAAAGACACCAGGGAGACAGGCATTCCATTCCCATCTTTCGGCTTCCCATCACCACAGGCCGAACGCGGTGTGGTGGCTTATGGGAAGAAGATCCCCGGGCCCGGTAGCCCCAACATGCCCCAATCCGATTCGGTCTACGCTGTTGACGTTGCGAATCCGCGGAGCCCCACGGTCACGGCGAAGGTGCGGACAGGCCTGCCGGTGGGTCCGGAGTCCGTTGGTGGAAGCAGCCCCGGCGGGATCGTTGCGAGCCAGAACAAGATTTTTGTCAGCAACACGGCTCAGGATAGCATCTCTATCATTGACGCCAGGACAGATCGCATCGAGAGACCTTGTTCCTGATGTCCTTTCGCTTGACATGATACGTAATATGTTATACAACACTTGCCACAGCGTGAATACAAAAGCAAACACTGGAGGCGGTGCGATTGCTGACAGAGCTTCAGCTAAGTCATAAGGAGGGAGTTGCCGAATGATGAAGAGCCGTTCCTCCGCACAACGGAGGAAATTATCCTTTATAGGAGTTCTTATAACGTTTTTGGTAGTACCGCAGCTGCACGCCCAGGAATTCCGGGCGTCGGTGCTGGGCGAAGTCACGGACCCGTCGGGAGCTGCGATTCCCTCGGCAAGGGTCACTGCGGTGCAAAAAAGTACGGAGCGGACTTACACGACAAAGTCCGACACGGACGGTGTTTACATGCTGCAGTATCTGCCGCCCGGAAACTACAGCGTTACGGTGGCCGCCCCCGGCTTCGAGAAAAAACTATATAGCAATGTTACGCTCGAATCCGGGCAGAAGCTGAGTCTGAACGTGAAGCTCATCGTGGGTTCGACTCATCAGCAGGTGACAGTGACGGCCTCGCCCGGCCTGCTCAACACAACAACGGCTTCGGGCGGCGGAGTAGTGGACAACGCCAAGGTTGAGAACTTGCCAACCAATTGGCAAAATCCCTTCGATGAATTCGTGTTTATCCAAGGGGTCAGGGATGTGAATAACGGAATAGAGGAGAACTCAACGCTGCGCGGCGGGATACCCAGCTACTCGGCGGACGGCGCGCCGGGAGGCAACAACGCCTACTACATTGATGGGTCACCTGTAAGCATTTTAGGGGCCAGTCGCCTGGTTCCGAGCCAGGACGCGGTGCAGGAACTCCAGGTCAGCGTTGCCGGTGGTTCTGAATACGGATGGATGAACGGTGGGGCGTTTGACGCTGCCTTGAAATCGGGCACCAACAAATTTCACGGGGACCTTTATGAGTATTGGTCGAACCAGAGTCTGGACGCCAACCGGATTCAGAATGATGTCAGCGGGATTCCCAAAACCGAAGACATCTCCAACCGGTTTGGCGGCACGCTGGGCGGGCCGATTCAAAAGGGCAGGACGTTTTTCTTTGGGAGCTTCGACGGCTGGCGGCAGGCTGAGCCGATTGGTGCGATCGAGAGCGTACCGACTCCGGCAATGCGCCAAGGGGACTTTGCCGGGACGGGCTACACAGTTTACAATCCGGCGACTGTCCACTGCGTCACCTTCAACAAGGCCGGCCAATGCACCACCTACAACCGGGATCCATTTCCAGGTGACATAATCCCGTCGGGCGACATCAATCCCATCGGCCAGGCGATTGTGAACACGTATCCGCTGCCCAACCGGCCCGGCGACTTCAATAACTATACGGTCGCCGGCCCACGCAATCTGGGTTATGAGCAATATCTGGGACGCGTGGATCACGATTTTTCGCAGAGCCTGCGCGTCTACGGGCTTTATATCCATGAGGACGACTTCAGCAACTCGTCCGGCAACGATTTCCCGGGGCCGGGTTCAACAATGTCGCAAAACCCGACCGATCATGACGACGCGATATTGGACGCGACTAAGACGTTTTCACAGTCGTTGGTCGGGGACTTCAAGGTTTCCTTTTTCCGCTGGGTCAACGGCAGCATCCATGACGTTGCAGTCGCACAAAATTTCACCGGCGACAAGCTCGGCGGTCTCCAGATGCCTTTTGTGCCGACGACAACCCATCAGAACATTGCACCCACGATTGGCCTGAGCGGCTTTACCGGGATTTTTGGCAACACATCCAGCTCGAGCGTCGAAAACCAGTGGTATTTTTCACCCAGTTTCGCACAGGTTATAGGCAGACATACGCTGCATTATGGGTTCCAGTTCAATGTGATTCAAGAGGGCAATGGCGGAGTTCCGGGCCAGCCCAACGGCACGTTCAGCTTTGACGGCCAGTGGAGCCAGCTAAATCCTCTGAAAGCCACCAAAGACAGCGGATTGAGCGTTGCCGATCTTCTGCTCGGCAACCCGAGTTCTGGCAGTTTGAGTTGGAACCAGTTCAACTACATCACTTTTCACCAGTACGGATTGTATTTCGAGGATGACTACAAAGTCCGAAGGAATTTAACCCTCAACCTGGGCCTGCGATGGGACGGATACAGCTCTCCGACCGAGCGCTACAATCGGATTAATGGACAATTCTGCCTGACCTGCACTAACCCTTACACCAGCCAAATTGACTATGCAGCCTATCCGAACCTGCCCAACCCGTTGACCGGCGGGTTCCTGCCGGTGGCGGCTAACGGCCAGCCCCGCACTGCCTATGGAATCGCAGAGAGCAACTGGCAGCCACGGTTTGGGTTCGCCTGGGCCTTCACGCCAAAAACTGTGTTTCGCGCCGGATTCGGCATCTACACAGATTACGGAGTTAACGGCACGGAGACCTATGGCTTCAGCCAGAGCACTTCCTACATCGGTTCACTGGACAATAACCTGGATCCGTCGGGTTATTTTGCGTCCGGCAACCCGTACCCGAATGGTGTCTTGGCGCCCGCTGGGGCCAGCGAAGGCCTTGAGACGAATGCCGGCAACGGCATCAGCTATTATTCGGCGACGCGGCATATCGAATGGACCCAGCATTGGACGGCGGACATCCAGCGGGCGCTCCCCTGGCGTACGCTTCTGGATGTGGCGTACGCGGGAAGCCACTCCCACGGGCTTGGCGTTGGCCAAAACCAGGACGTCATCACGACGGCAGAGCAGCAGGCGTGTTTCCAGGACCACGCTATCTGCAATAATAGCGTTCCGAATCCCTTCTATGGTGTTTTGCCCGTTGCAACATCGTTGGGCTCTTCCAAGACCCTTCCGGCGTGGGATCTGATGCGGCCTTGGCCATTATTCAACGGCATCTCCCTCAATGGTGAAAACGGTTACTCGAATTATAATGCTCTGCAAGTCCGCGTGGAGCGCAAGATCCGCTCGCTCGATTACGTGTTCAACTACACCTACTCAAACTGGATGTATGCAAACGGTTACTTGAACAACGGCGCCTACCGCGACGCAAACCTGTACTATGGTCCTGCTGGCAACGACGTAAGGCATCTCCTTACCTCGACCGTCGTCTGGCCGCTGCCCTTCGGGCAGGGGACAGACTTTTTCCGGAGTGCCCATGGTCTGCTGGGGGGATTGATTAATCATTGGCTGCTGGACACGATGGTCGACTGGCACACGGGATTTCCGGAAGGGGTTCCGGCGGCGAACTTTGTTACCGGCCCCGGCTGCACGAGTTACGCGTCTCCCAATGGCCAAACCATACAACACTGGATTAATAACAACCCTAGCTGCTACCAGAACCTGGCACAGTGGCAAGCGCGCACGACGCCCGAAAGCCTAAGCTGGTTGCGGCAGCCTTCCCAGTTCCAGTTGGATGCTGCGCTGGAAAAGAGATTTGCGCTGCCGTGGGAGGGGAAGTTCTTGCAAACCCGGATTGAGGCCACCAACGCGACCAACACCCCGCAGTGGGGAGGCCCAAATCTGAATAACAACGCGCCGGAAAATTGCAGCGGGGTTACTTGCACCGGGTTTGGAACGATTCAACCCTCCGACGTATCGCGAATCGTGACCATTTCGATGAAGCTGACGTTCTGAGTGGCGTGATAGAAGCAGCGCAGGAGCCGCGGCACAGACAGACGGCGGTGTGCGTCGGGAGACAGGGTGAATTATCTCAAGAGGACAAGGGGCAGTTGCCGTCTCCCTGTACGCGGGTGCTGAAAATTTCGTAACGGTTTGCGGCCTTCCGGTGGCCACATAGACGGCTTCGAAATGTACTTTAAGGAAGCGCCGGTGGGCGCGGTGCGCCTGTCCGTTGTTCCTCAAGCAGTGGCTGAACACATCGTGCCGCGACGGAACCCGCTGATTACTGCGTGAACCTGTAACCACTCATTCATGTTGTCTTCATCAAGTTGTAACAGTGGGCAGCCATACTTGACAGCTTGCGCCTCACCTTGGATTCAGCGCCCGTTTCTTTAATGCCTTCCAGCGGCACCCTAATCCGTAGCAAAGAAGCGAGGACGAGCACCGTAGAGACGGTGTTTGGATCAGTCCCTGTGCCTAATCTGCGGTGGGAGCGTTGCTCGTGTCAGACGGAAGGCCCGAAGACCTTCCGGCCCACGGCGACATGGCTCAAAGGACGGACGAGTCCGGAGCGGCTCTACTTGGAGACCAAATGGGGCTCCCTGATTCCTTACGAGAAGGTGGCCGATTTAATGAAAGAAGTTCTGCCGGTCAGCGAGTCCACCCATCACGAGATGGTGCGTGAACATCTGCAAACCGTTGCCGAGCGGACGGAGGCAGAGTTGGGAGAAGAACGGCCGCCGATTCGGTCAAGCCCGAACTGTGGCACGGCAATGTCGAGGATGCCCTTGAGCGCTTGGCCAACCTGATCATGGACCTTGAGCTGATTCGGGACCTCTCCGCATCGGCGGAGAAGTTGGCGGCGGGCGTGGCAGAGTTCGAGACTTACATTCGCAACAACCAGGAATCGATCCCCAACTGCGGTGAGCGGTACCAGCAGGGGGAAACGATCAGCACTGCGTTCGTCGAATGGACAATCAATCAGGTCGTGAGCAGGCGCTTCGCCAAGCGGCAACAAATGCACTGGACGCTACGAGGGGCGCACCTGCTGCTACAGACCCGGTCGAAAGTGCTAAACGCGGCAGGTTCGTCGCTGCATGGAGCTAGTCTGGGTTTGCCCCTTCAGCGCGATTCTTGTCGTGTAAATCAGAATTCCAGCACTTCCTGACCTGAGAGCTTGACTTTGGGTTGACATCTTATTTCGAAAAGCCGTCACAACAATATGGACGATTTGTCTTCGCGCGCATGGGCAGGGAGGTTACTGTCCAGTCTGTCCTTCCATTGAAACTGGCACCGTGTGAATAACAATGGTGGCAGGCGGCAGCCCAGAAGCCTGTGCTTTGACGGCAATGTCTCCGGGGTGGTCCGCGGCCTTTACCATGACCAGGCAGAGACCTCGATAGGCTTTGCGTTCGTTCTCAACATTGGCTTCATGACTGGCCGGATTTCCATTGGCCACACCGGCCAGCATCCCCGGGCCCGAAACCGAAAAGCGGACCAGATTATCGGCACCAGGCACGACCCGGCCGTCCGCGTCCACCACTGCCACTTGAATTGGTGCAATGGCCTCCCCGTTGGCTGCCAGATGATGGACTTCCTCCGTGAGCTGCAGAGCGGTGGGCGGCCCGGCAGTGCGAACGGTGTACTGTGCAGCGACCTGTCCGTGGTCGTATCCAATAGCCGTCAACCTGCCTGGAGCATACGGGACATGCCATTCCACATATTTATATCGGGGCATCGTCTGGGTGCCCAGGCTCTTACCGTTTAGCTTCAGGTCAACGCGTTCACAATTTGAATAGCAGCGAACAAGAACGTCCTTGCCGGCCATGGTTTTCGGGAGGTTCCAACTGGGGAAGACATAGACGGTGGGCTTCTTTCCCCACCAGGCTTTCCAGTAGTAGTACGCGGCTTTCGGAAATCCGCAAAGGTCCATAGCCCCCGTCTGACTGGTCACGGCGGGCCAGCTAAAGGGATTCGGCTCGCCCCGGTAATCGAAGCCGGTCCAGATAAACTCACCTGCCACGAAAGGATTTTCCATCACCGGGGCCCAGGAATCCCAAGGTTCGCCTCCGTTGGCTTTCCCTTCGGGAGTCATCCAGCAGCCGTATTCTGAGCAGAGGCCGGTTTCCGGGCTTGTTGTCACCGTTCCGCGCGAGGTCTTGGAGTTGATATCCTCACTGCCGAAGATCATGAGATGAGGATATTCAGCGTGTATCTTGGCAAATTCCAGATTGTGGTAGTTCATGCCGAGAATGCCTTCGACAGAGATAAATCCATCCTTTGTGTACCCGCCATTCATCGCGCTGGTTGTGGGCCGGGTCGGATCAAGTTTTTCTACGGCTTTCTTCATCGCGGCGAACATTTTGGCGCCATACGGTGTCCTCTCCAGGCCCTCTTCATTGCACATCGACCACATGATGATTGAAGGATGGTTGCGGTGCGCAAGGACCATCCACTCGAGATCGGACATGTTGGAATAAGGCGTGCCCATGGCGGACTTGGGGGAATAGGTGTCTCCCAGATGGCGATTTTCGTCCATTACCAGCATGCCCATTCTGTCGCAGGCCCGGTAGAAGGCCTCGGCAACAGGATTGTGAGCGCAGCGGTAGGCGTTTGCTCCCATTGCCTTGAGCTTGGCAATTCGCCAGGACCAGAGATTGTCCGGCGCGCCGATACCCACTCCGGGGAAATCCTGGTGATTGCAGACGCCACGAATTTCGACGTGCCTGCCGTCAAGAAAGAAGCCGTGGTCCGGATCAAACCGGATGGTCCGAATGCCGAAAGTAGTCAGCTTGCTGTCAACGGCTGAGTCTCCGGCGCGAAGAGTGGTCGCCAGCCGATACAAGTTACAGTGCTGCAGTGACCAGAGAAGGGCGTTTTTCAGAGAGACCTGCTGGCTGAATGTCTGCTGCTGCCCGGTAGCCAGCTTCTCGGCGCT
>JAKASH010000074.1 GCA_021828225.1 Acidobacteriota bacterium
TTGCCATGGCCATGAAAACTCGCAAGGCTTGAGTTGCCTGGCTGTCGAAGGAGTGAGACCGATGGAAAAAACAGAGACCGCCGTTGCCAACGTTAAATTGCACACGAGCGATTATCTAAGCCTCATCGGAGTGCCGGTTCTGCCGCCACTGACAAGCCCCTTCGATCCCGGCTACGACCCGAAGACGCTCGAAAGCCATCTCGCACAAAGTTCTCACCTTTTCTCAATTCTTAAGATTTCAATGGCCTGCTGGATGGTCGCCAAAGAGGACGCGACCCGGGAAAAAGTGGCTGCCGCAAGACAGTATGGAGTTCCAACGGTCACCGGCGGAGGCCCCTTCGAAGTAGCAGTTGCCCAGGGCGCGTTTCCCGAGTATCTGGACCTGTGCGCGAATATCGGTGTCAACCGTATTGAGTGCGGCGAAGGTTTCACCGATATGCGGCTTCAGCCCCGGGATGTCATCAAGATGGCATCACAAAGAGGACTTGATGTCCAGTTTGAGCTTGGCAAAAAGCACACCGGAGCGTTCACTGAACAGACGGTTGACGAGTTGATTGACCAGGGCAAAAGATGGCTCGACGACGGCGCATGCCAGTTGGTCGTCGAAGCGAGAGAGAGCGCCTGCGGAGTGGGACTGTTTGACGAGGTCGGAAGATTCAATGCAGACTTTGCCGATCGTTTTGCTGCCGCCTTTGGTTACGACAAAGTGATGTTTGAGGCGCCGAATAAGCCCAGCCAGTTCGCTTTGCTCAAACACTTTGGTCGCGAAGTTCATCTGTGCAACGTGCGATTGGAAGAAGTCTTGCGAGTCGAGATCTACCGGCGAGGGCTCCACTCCGACGCCTTTGCCCACGAAAACCTGAGGCCCGTCCGCAAAGCATAATCTACCGCTGCAAGGTTGAACACATTCCCATGCGAAAAAGTGTTGTCATCGACTGTTTCCCAGATAGCGTTAAGAAGTACTGTCTCGGATACGCCATTGTTGCTGTTGATGTGATCCGGGCAACCACATCCGCCATCACTGTCGCAGCGCTCGGGGGCCGGTGCTTTACCGTGGCGTCGGTTGAGGACGCCCTTCGGCTTAGGGCAAAGCTGAATGATCCGCTGCTTGCCGGCGAGATCGGCGGGGAATTTGCTCCGGGATTCGACATCAACAACAGTCCTGTTGAACTTGCTTGGCGCACTTACGTGGGACGACCCGTCATTCTTCTCTCTTCGTCTGGCACAAAACTGATCCACGAAGCCAAAGCCTGTGATGTTGTCTACCTGGCTTGTTTCAGAAATCATAGCTATACGGTTTCCGACCTTCGGATGCGATATGCCCGCGTGGCCGTGATCGGCGCCGGCAGTCGCGGCGAATTCCGAAAGGAAGACCAGATGTGCTGTGCATGGATTGCGAGGGACCTTGCTGCAACGGGATACATTCCGGAGGATAGACGAACGGTTGATCTTATCAATCGATGGAACAGAGAAGGTCCGGAGGCTGCGGGGAAAGGGAAGAGTGCAGACTATCTGAGAAGAAGCGGCCAAATCCAAGACCTGGAATTCGTTCTCACCCATATCAATGACCTTCGTGCCGCCTACGTGATGAAAGGCTCCGAAGTGACCGCCTTGCCTGCCGGTGAGTCGGAACCAATTGCAACTCCCACTTCCATTGCCAATCCGGTCCCGGAGGTGGACACTGTATGTTAACGGTTCAGGACACCTCCACGCCCGTAGTAGTTTTAAGATCCGACAGTCATGGTGGCTTGAACATCATGAGGAGCCTTGGCAGACTGGGCGTGGCGGTTTACAACGTCGATCCAAACCCGTGGGCTCCGGCAAACTGTTCACGATATTGCCGGCAAAAGTTCTTGTGGGATATTGAGCATCGGCCCGCGCAAGAGTCACTGGACTATCTGTCCGAGGTTCGCCGGAAAATCGGCAGGCCTTCCATCTTGATTCCTACCACTGACCGGGCCGCCCGCTTTGTTGCGGACCATGCTGAGACTCTTGCCGAATGGTTCATTTTTCCGCAAATGACAGGCCAACTGGTCGGTTCTCTCTCCAGCAAGCGAGGCATGTTCTACCTCGCCCGGCGGCACAACATCCCCACTCCCGACGCTGTTTTCCCAAAGTCGCGAGAGGACGTTTTGAGCTTTTTGAACCGTGCGAGGCTCCCGATCATGTTGAAAGGGATCGATGGACAGCGGTTGTGGGATCGAACCGGGAAGAAAATGTTTATTGTTCGATCTGAAGATGAGTTGCTGGCGCTCTACGATGTTGCTGAAGATCCTCTGAACCCCAATCTGATGTTGCAGGAATATATCCCCGGCGGCGATGACACAATTTGGATGTTCAACGGTTATTTCAACGCGCGTTCCGAATGCCTGGTGGGTTTTACCGGCAAGAAGATCCGTCAGTGCCCCGTCTATACGGGATCAACGAGCCTGGGGATTTGCCTGCACAACAAGGCTGTTGAAGAAACGACCACACGCTTCATGAAGGCCATTGGCTATCAAGGGATACTCGACATCGGATATCGCTACGACGCTCGTGACAATCAGTATAAAGTGCTGGACGCTAATCCCCGGATCGGGGCCACATTCCGTCTTTTCGTCGGTGAAAATGGGATGGATGTGGCTAGTGCCCTCTATCTCGATCTTACGGGGCAGGAAGTGGTTTCGGCTCCGGCACGGGACGGAAGAAAATGGATTGTTGAGGATCTCGATCTCGTATCGTGCTACCGCTATCACCATGACGGAAAGCTGGGCTTAAGAGAATGGATTCGCTCCTTTCGAGGAGTTGAAGAAGCGGCTTTTCTTTGCAGTGATGATCCTCTACCTGCTGTCGCGATGCTCCTCTCGCGCATCGGAGAGCTGACGAAGCGTCTGTTTCGAACAGCACGTAACACGTTCCAGCGTACTAGGCGCCGTCCAAGCCGGCCGGACCATGACTATGCGCGGTCGGGCTTCTCTTCACGACCACCAATCCTTGATTCGCTTAACAGGAGGACAGGACCTTGACAAAGGCTGCAACAAACTACCCGGCCAAACGGCGATATTGGGGGCCTATCGCAAGCGATTACAATCGGTGGCGTCTTTCCTCGCCCCTTCGACGCTATATATGGGAGCGTGAATTTCGCCTGCTGGAAAGTATAGCGCGGGAGCAAATCAAGGCAAACTCCACAATTCTGGACGCGCCCACAGGCACAGGGCGCTTTGTGCCTCTGCTCAGGGATTTAGGCCACAAGGTCACAGGCGTCGACATCTCGCTCGACATGCTGAAAATGCAACCCACGCTGCCGGGACAGGTCCGCGGATGCCTCGTGAGAGGAGATTGCGAAACTCTCCCATTCTGTGACGGCGCCTTTGATTACATCGTTTCTCTGCGCTTCCTGGGACATGTGCCTCCTGATGCGAGAGCGAACGTTCTTCAGGAGTTCAAGCGAGTTGCGAGCAAGGGAATTATCGTTGGCTTTCCTGTGGTCCATTCGTTCACGAAACTCAAGTTCGAGATGGGCAATCTCCGCTACAGGCTGGCCAAGGGAAGACGGAGAAGCTGGTGGCCCGCGACTCCTCGCTCGTTACCGCGCGAGTTGGACTGCGCAGGTCTCAAGATCGCTCATGAACTGAAATTGCTGGGTCCATTTTCGCAAATAGTTTTCCTGCATTTGACCTCTGGTGGTTCCTGCAAATCTCCAGCCAAGACCGTCGGCCAGCAGGTCCACTTGGCTTCGGTATAGACATTTCTCTGCTTGGCCAAACCAGGTTTTCAATTCCTGTTTTCAATTAACTATACCGCCCAAATGCCTGATATTTTCGTCGACTCTCCGCCGAACGACGCTACAGTGGAAAGTGCAACTGCAGGGGCTTCATTGACCGTGCAGCGGAAGGCATCGTGGTCTGGCGTTTGGGTATGGTCCTCCAGGGGCGCGCTGGCGCTGCTCGACCAGGGGCTGATTTCGGGAGCGAATTTTATTGTCGGCATCCTGCTGGCGCGCAGCCTGGCGCCTGACGAGTACGGAGCCTATGCTCTGGCTTTTGAAGCCTTTCTGTTCCTCACCGTCGTGTACGCCGCTTTGATCCTTGAACCCTTGAGCGTGTTCGGCTCCTCGGTCTTCACGAATTCAACTCGTGAATACCTCGGGATCCTGTTGCGAATTCATATTGTGATGGCGATGGCCATCTTCGTGGCCCTGGGTATATGCGCCTGGGTGCTGGAGCAGGTTTACCCGCACGGAGAACTGGCCTTGGCTCTGATCGGTGTGGCAATCGCCGCACCCTGCGTGCTGCTCTTTTGGCTGGCCCGCCGCGGGTTTTACGTCAAACTCTCGCCCCTGCAAGCTGCCTTGGGAGCGTTGATCTATGCGGTTGTGGTTCTTGGCGGCTTGCTGATCTTTTATCATTACCGTCTTCTTTCGCCTTTTGTGGCTTTTCTTTTGATGGCTGTCGGTTCAGCAATCACCGCACCGGTAATGCTGGTTCGGTTGGGTGTTTCTCTGAAGCTTCGGCTCGCAACGTTCAGAGCGGCAGAAGTGATTCGCCGGCATTGGGGATATGGGCGGTGGGCTCTCGGCAGTGCGGTAGCGATCTGGTTTTCTGGAGCCATCTATTATCCGGTTCTTGGCAGTTTCCACGGGCTGGCGGATGCCGGCGCCCTCAAGGCGCTGATGAATTTTTCCTCGCCTGTCGGGCAGGCCTTCGCAGCCATGTCATTACTTTCGCTTCCTTATGCGGCACGCGTTCATCACCAGAACAGCCTAGGGGGCCATCACCATCTGGCCAGGAATCTTGCCATCATCTATACAGGTGGGACCGTTCTCTATTGGCTGGTCATTGTTCTTTTCCGCCAGCCGATTGTGCGCCATCTTTACGCGGGGAAGTATTTGGGAATAACGGGGCTGATTCCCTGGGTAGCCCTGGGATCAGTGCTTCGCATTTCGGCGACCTCTCAGGCGGTTGTTTTGCGCGCAATGCAGTCTCCCTGGCTGGTCTTCGTCGCGTATGTTGCATCCAGCGTGGTTGCCGTGCTGGTAGGCATACCCTGCACCTGGGCATTCGGACTGCGGGGCAGCGTGTTTGCGCTTGTCATATCGAGTGCACTTGCACTCGCCGTGGCATCGTTCTTGGTTTATCGACGTTCATCCCCTGCAAGGCCAATTGAAAGTTAGCGCGATAGAGCATTTAATCCGCGACGTAGGTACCCATGAAACAGACTACTTTTTCGGTGCAAGAAGATTTAACCCGGACGGTCAACCCACAGCTCGAAAACCGAGTGGCCTGGATTGCCCCATCCCTTGACCGCGGCTGGCGGTGGCAGGCGTTTCTGAAAGAGTTTTCGGAGGTCTGCCCGAACACGGTTGTGTTCACAGGCTTATGGCCAGGATTTACCCCTGGCTTTGAAGAGGCATTCAAGATCCACCCGCTGCGAGGTTTCAGACGTGTGAACTTCAGCAAAAGCGAGATGGGCTACCCGAAGGGATTTATGTGGGTGTCGCCTCGAACGTTACTGGACCTGCTCCGTTTTCGCCCGGAGGTCATTCTTTCAAATGGGTTCCACCTCTGCACTCTTTACGCCATACTAGTCAAAGCAATCTCGCGTTCGCGCTTGATTCTTCTGTGGCAAGGCGTTTCTCCCGAAACAGGCGGAGGCGAAGGCACATTCCGCCTGAAGCTGCGCCAGTTCCTGAGCCGCTATTTCGACCTTGCAATTTGTAATACGCAAAGCGGAGTCAGCTACCTGGAACATCTGGTGGGCATGCCGCCGGAAAAAGTGGTGAGGTTTATTGGCGAGGTTGCTGACCGTGACTCGTTCCCTTCAGGGAATGGGAGGCGGCAGTTTATTGCACTCACAAAGCATCCCCGGTTTCTGTTCGTGGGAAGGATTATTCGCGCGAAGGGAGTGGACCGCCTTCTTCAGGCCTGCGGTCTGCTAGCTGAGAGCGGTGTCAGCGACTTCTCGGTCATTCTTGTTGGCAACGGTCCCCACCAGGGTGAATTTGCAGAGGTCGCGCGCAAATTCGGTATTGAACATCAAGTCCGGTGGGAAGGGTTTGTTCCTTATGAAAAGCTCGGTTCTTATTACGAAGCCTGCGATGTGTTCGTCCTCCCCTCACTTGAGGATACCTGGGGTGTTGTGGCACTCGAGGCGATGGCTTTTGGGAAGCCGGTTCTTTGTTCGCGCTCTGCCGGGTCGAGTGAATTAGTGGAGCACGGCGTCAGTGGATATGTTTTTGATCCGGATAAACCAGAGGAGCTCGCTGGCTACATGAGGCAGTTCATCGAGCGGCCACAGCTTGTTGCCAGATACGGTGCGGCGGCGAAAGAGATTATGGAGCAATTCACTCCTCGCCGCGCAGCTGTTACGCTGTCGCAAATCATCTCCAAGACATTGAACTCCGAACCTGACATGGACACCTGTCATTCAGATCCTGGAGAGCGATGAGCCCCATTAGCAAGAGTCTTCCTTTGCAGCAGACCATTCAATCCGACCATCCCACGACGGATGGCACGAGGGTCAGAACATACCTCCACCTCAATGGGCCAGACGACGTCAGGGACAGAATCGCGTGCGCCCTCTCTGCGAGACGCAGCGAAATAGCCACAGAGCATTTTAAGTACAGCCCGTCCAAACTTGCTGCCCGGTGTACAGGGGACTGGAAGGGTAAACGGTTTTTCGCAAAAATAGTCCTCGCGGATCCCTACCCCATCCCCGCTCGCTTCAGCACACCCTGGGAAATGTCCGGAGGCTTCCCGGAGCCAGTTCGGTCGGCCAGTGAACAGATCGAAGCCGAGTGGGAAATGGCTCACAAGATGCGCGAACTTTCGGGAGGCAGTTCCGTTCCGACGCCGCTCGGAAAGTCAGTCCCTGCGAGAACGATCGTCTGGGACGAGGCAAGCGGGACACTGCTCATCCGAATGCTGAAAAAGTCGCGATGGAAGGTGTCGTTTGTGTCGACCGGTGCCAGCGTGCTGTTTCAAGCAGGCATGTGGCTGAGGAATGTACATGAAACGTCCCGTCAAAGCACAGAGATCATCGAAATGCCTGCCTTAATCGGGCTTGTTAACGACTTTATGGAACAACAAAGGCCGAAGAACGGTTCACCGTACCATCGCATTGTGATGAAAATCTTGGAAGAGTCTCTACTGGAAATTGGTGGTGCCGGTGCCTTCCGCGTCCCGGTGGCATTCACCCACGGTGATTTTTGTCTATCGAACCTCATTGGGGAGGGCGCAGGTTGTCGGCTCAATGTTGTCGACTTCGAGCTATGCGCCTTCCGGCCCATTTGTCATGACCTGTTTGCACTAGTATCCGACCTTCGCTCCCAGCTCTTGAACCCGGTGGTTCCTAAATCTGTCATCCTGTCATGGGAGAAATCATTCTGGGCGGGATACGGTCCAATCTCAGTACAGATCCGGGCATTTGTTGATGCGCTGGCTTTGGCACGGATCTTTTATCACCATCTCTATCGGTTGTTAACCCGCAGACAACGCCGAGGCTGGATCGCCGGGGTAAATGCACAACTTTACAGAACGTTTCTGGAACGGATGATCATCACACGGCGGTTGGATCTCCCCCGCGAGTTTTGTCCTCCTTGAGAGCAGCCAAACCATTGCCGATCTATAGCTGACCGCTTTACCGCAAATGAACGACTCCAGCGAACAAACCGTCATCATCAGCAAAGAAGCCATGTCGAGTGAACTGGACTCAGGCACGCAGCCAGATGCTAGGGTAGAAGGCTCACAGGAGTGGCTTACGGGCACGACCGTGTCGGCGCCCGAAGCCGTCTCGAGTCCTGCGCCTTCCGACGCAGCAAAAGACGTCCGGCACATGGCTGCCGGTGCGAGCATCTCACTTGGCGGAAAACTGATTGGCCGAGGCGTACGGCTTGTCGGTGACGTGGTTCTGGCGCACATTCTCGGGCCGGCTACTTTCGGTTTGTATGCCATTGGGTGGACTATTACGCGAATTGCAACCTTGTTGACGCCACTCGGGCTGGATACAGGCGTTATTCGCTTCGCCTCGCCAAACCGGAACCGGGACCGGGACCGTGCGAGGCTTAAAGGTGTCATCACACATGCGCTCCAATTTTCTACTCTGTCAGGTCTTCTGCTGGGAATCACGTTCTACCTTCTTGCACCCTGGCTGGCTCTGAGCGTATTTCACCAGCCCGACTTGATATTTGTTTTCCGTTGTTTTGCCGTTGCCTTCCCTTTGATGACCTGCCTGAAAGTGGCCTCGGCTGCAACACGCGTGTCACAGCAGATGAAATTCTCAGCTTACGCGGAGGATCTCGGACAGCCGGCTGCCGCCCTGGCGCTGATTCTGATGTTTTATCTTTTCGGCTTTAGATTGGGTGGTGCTTTGGCGGCGTTTGTTTTGTCCGCCGGACTCGCTTCGATCCTGGCGATCTATTACATCGGGAAGCTTTTCCCGGAAGTCATTTCAAAAACGATCAAGCCGGTTTTTGCGGGGAAAGATCTCCTCTTTTTTTCGCTCCCGGCATCCCTCTCGGTTATGTTTGGAATCCTGCTGCTTTGGGTAGATCGATTATTCGTGGGGTATTTCCGCTCTGACGCCGAGGTCGGCATATATCATGCCGCGTCACAATTGTCGATCGCGCTCGCCGTAATCTTGAGCGCCTTCGGGGCTATCGTGATGCCAATGATCGCGGAACTGTATCATCACGGGAAAAAAGACCGGCTTGAAGAGTTGTACCGGGTCAGCACCAAGTGGTCACTTTATCTGAGCCTCCCGCCGTTTCTGGTGATGTGTTTTGTCCCTCGCGAAGCGATGTGGGCCATCTTTGGGAAACCGTACGTCTTGGGAGGAATGATCCTGCCCGTTCTTGGCATAGGCCAGTTGATCAACTCTGGAACGGGCCCGGTCGGTGCGCTCCTCGTCATGACAGGCCATCAGAACGAACTCTCAATCCTTAGTGGCGCCATGTTTGTAGCCAACATCGTCTGCGCGCTTTTGCTCGTTCCGCGCTTCGGGATGCTGGGGGCTGCCTTAGGAACGGCATTTACTGTGGGCGCGCTGTGCCTGATCTCCATATTCATGGCGCGCGTTCTTCTGAGGCTTTGGCCCTATGACCGGCGCTATTGGAAAGGTTTGCTGGCAACTGGAGCGGCTTCCGTGGCCATCCTCCTCTTGCGCCGGCTATCGATCACTTCACCTTATCTCACTCTGGCGGGTGCTGCAGTCTGCTCCGTTGTCGTGTTTGTCGCCGTGCTGGTGTTGCTGGGCCTCGACGCGGAAGACAAGGAGTTTCTTCACCTGATTTTTGGCCGGCTGCTTCGCGAGCAAAGGGGTTAGGAAAAATGTTTCACCATCCTTTGGCCTTTTACCTTTGGCACGCGGGAATTCAAAAGACGGGAGGCACGAATTGAACGTCCTTATTGTCGGTCACGCTTGCAGCCCGCGGCGAGGCTCAGAACTGGCATTCACCTGGAATTGGGCCTGGCATTTGAGCCAGAAATACGAAGTGTGG
>JAKASH010000075.1 GCA_021828225.1 Acidobacteriota bacterium
GAAAGGCCAAGCGGGGGCGACTGAGAGGATTGCAGATTGCAGCGGCGCGGCCGGTTGTGGCGCTGGGGTCCCCAGCGGCACTACAAAAAGTGGCATGCCGGGCATAAAGCCCGGCGCTGCGACCAACAGGTGCCTGCCGAATAGGTCATCGAATTTTTCAGACACAGCAGGTGCGTGATTCAATACTTCACAAATCGTGGCGACTAAGCTGAAAAAAACCGGTGCTGACAACGGACTGGTTGCCTGATTGACAGGCGGAGAATCACTGCCAAGCTTCGTCTTTGCAAAGCCACAGTTCTGCCAAGTACAAAAATCGGCAAGGCCGGGGAATTGATGGCTCGAAGCGCCTTAGGCGGCCGCTTTCTGAGAAGTGGCCTTCTTGTTGAGAATTTCGAGAGCTTTTTGAAGCTGGAGGTCATTCGGGCCGCCAAACTTTTCGGGAGCGTTTTCTCCCGCCTCGGCGGCGGCTTCACTCTCAGCGCTCTGCATTACGTTTGGAGTTATGCCATTTCCTGGGATGGGTTTCCCATCGGGCGTGTAATACTTCGCCACAGAAAGCAACAAAGCCGAGCCGTCGCCCACAGGAATCAGCTTCTGATAGACACCCACGCCGAAGCTGGGAACGCCGACAACGTCGCCGCGCTTATTGTCGAGGATGGCGCCGGCCACCACTTCCGCCGGACCGGCGGTCGACTGGTTAATCAGAACAACAACCGGAAGCTTTGTGATTTGATCGGAAGGCTGAGCGACAATGTCCTTTCGGGGATAGCGCTGGCCGTAAAGATAAGTAATCAGGCCCTGGTTAAGAAACAGGTTGGCCGTCTTTTCGCCTTCTTCCTCTTTCCCCCCGGCGCAGTCTCTCAGATCCAGGACAATCTTATCCGCTCCGCCGGCAATCAACTGTTTGAGCTTGGAGGCGATTTGTCCGGACTTTCCCTGGCCAAAGGTGGAGACACGGATATACGCCGTTTTGCCGTCGATCATTTTGGCAACTAAGGGCACATTCTTGAGGATCTCCCGGGTCATGGTCATCGTTTGAGGTTCGCCCTGCGAAGGCTTGATAATGGACAAAGTGATGGAAGACCCCGGCGCGCCGTCCAGCAACCGGTTGAGCTGGACCACGGAATATTCCCGGATCCGCTCGTGATTGATCTCATCAATCAAATCCCCAGGTTCAATGCCGGCTTTTTGCGCTGGACTGCCCGGCAGGACTGACACAATCGTTGCAAATCCCATTCTCTTGGAGATAAAGATCCCAATACCGGCCGGACCGGGGTGCGGGTTCTTGAGATACTCCTGATACTCTTCAGGGGTGAAATAGGTACTGTAAGGATCGAGCGATTCAAGCAGCCCGCGGATTGCCCCCTTGGTTACCTTCTGCAGGTTCGGCTGGATGACATACTCTTGCTGGATTCTGGAAAGGACTTCGCTGTAGACACCAAGATCGCGGTAGGATTCCTCGTCCTGATCGGTAGTGCTCCTGCCGAGCACCGCCCCGACCACCACATAGAAAACCAGCAAAGCAGAAATAGATATTACAAGCAGTCGAACGCGCTTTGTCATTCGAATGGTTACTCCTTCGGCGGCCACCCCTGCGTGGGCCCCTAGCTAGTCACTATAGCATACCTCCCGGCCCCGGTGCATGGGCGTCCGGAATTTGGACAACAGCAGGCCACCTCAGCAGCCTGGCCACCGCTCCTCAGGCCCTCACACCCTTATGCTCCGCATCAATTTTATGAATTGGACGCACGGGCGGGTATTCGGCAAGATGAAGGAGTGCCATCGACCAACAGCAGGAGATCATGAAGATGCAAAACATGACTCTTTTCGCCGTTCACGCCGATTTAATCGCAAATTAACTCCGCCGTAATAAAAGCCTCTCACAATGAAGATCTAACCCATTCCTGAGTTGGCGCATCGAAGCCAAAGTAAGTAAGGAGGAAGTTTATGCAAAACGCAGCGAACATCCTGAAGCGGTATCTGGTTGCCAGCGATTTCGACCAGACGCTCAGTTTTCACGATTCGGGATACGTCCTCAGCGAAATCGTGGGCATCCCCGGCAAAGAGTTTGAACGGAAGACGGCCATCCTGTCGGTGCAGAACTTCGTCCAGCAGGGCGCTGAACTCTCATACCTGCTGCTCCACGATCCCGACCTGCACTCCCGCGTCCGCAAAGAGCACCTGGTGCGGGCGGGAAAGAGCATCCGGCTCAAGCGAAACATCCGGCAACTGCGCGACCTTCTGGCCGAAGGCATCGAGGGCTACTCGTTCGATTTCCACGTGCTTTCTGCCGCTCCGCAGGAAGTGGTGGAATCGGCGCTCGAAGATGTGATTGCGCGGGATCATATCCACGGGACCCAGTTGCGTTACGACCGCTCCGGGCACGTTGAGGGCATTGTGCGGGTCAACGCCGGCTACGGGAAAGTCACCACACTCGACGACCTGCAAACCCTGCTGCAGATCGGCGCCGACCGGATCGTCTACGTGGGTGACGGCAGTTCCGACATCCACGTGATGCTGCACGTCAATCAGCGCGAGGGATTTACCATCGCGGTTTCAGAAGCCCGGACCATCACCGAGATCGCCAGAAGAACCGTCCTCAGCGACGACGCTTTGAGCGTCTTAGTGCCCATTCTGGAAGAGATTGCCGGCTGGAACCGGCCGCACATCCGCAGCTTCTTCGAGGAACAGGGCCTGTTGATTCAAGGCTGGGACAAAGTCCAAGCCGACTGGCTCACCTTCCGTCCTTCCGCTAAATCCGACGGCCAAGTTCCCGCAACCGAGGTGTCCCACCCGGCAGAATACTGATCGCCTCGCTGAGGAACCAGGGCAGCGCGTGGTAGCACCCCTTGAGGATTCGCAGCCAGACCTACTTGGGCTTCGCCACGGGAATTTCGCCTTGCACGGGGACCACACCGGATTTTGGCGGAGCAAACCACCACAGCCGGCCATCGCTGTTGTAAAACTGCAGAACGGGCTTTCCGTCAAGGACGCCCATCCGGCCCAGAATCTGGCCGTGCGAGCTCATGAGAACAAACTCATGCGCCACAACCGTACCTGAAACAGGCTTCTGCGTACTGCGCTGCGCGTAAGAGTTAAATCCCGTCAACAGCGCGGTAGCCACTAGAAAGACAAACAACAGCAGGCCGGCCATCTTCCAGCGCCGGTTTGCCTTTTCGAGCGCACTGATGCGCGACGACAGCCGCGCGATATCAAGGTTTGGATCTACCATGGAGATACCTCCGTTCTGTATTCCTTCAGACAATCGATGCGGCGAGCCGGAACTCCCCATTCTCCCCCGGAGTTTCCAGCTTCAGCTTGTTACCCACTCAGAATCTTATGCCAGCCAATCATCCCTTTCAACCTTGGATCGCAAAGGCGGGAACTGGCCGATATCCCGGTTCTTATGCGTTGGATGCAGGCTTTCGCCGCGCGTTGCCACGCCGCACAACCCTCCGCGGCTGGCCACCCTGGCTTTCTCCAATATGAGTTCAGGCTTTGATACAATCCACATCAGAGATGCCTGTCCAAGGGGAAGCCAAAATCCGCCGGTCCCACCGTTTTTTCCAGCGCGAAAAGCGTTTGAAGCTTGTTATCTTCTTTGTCACCTCCATTGCCAAGTGCGGACCGTGAAAGGGCACGACTTCCAGTCGTGCCGAAAGGCCCAGCCCACAACCCCTTTTCTCCTGCAGCCAGCCGAACCATCCCGCTCATGCTACAATCCGGCCATCCATGAATGGAGAGCCATCACCCGTTCCTGTCACCGAGCCCTCGGGCGCGCCGCCGTCCGCCATGCACCTTCGCTACTTGTCGCTGCTGCGCTCCAACGGCAATTTCCGCCGGCTGTGGCTGGCGCAACTGATCAGCGAGCTGGGCGACTGGTTTTACAGCCTGGCGATTTACGACCTGCTGCTGGCCAGGACCCATCGTGGCGCGGCGGTCGGCTGGGCCATTATCATCGAGACGCTTCCGTGGTTCCTGATGACGCCGCTTGCCGGGTACGTCACAGACCGCTTTCCGCGCCGCAGGTTGATGATTGGCGCCGACATCTTTCGCGGATTCATTGTCCTGGGCATGCTCCTGACGCTCGTCTCGACGGACGTCCGGCTGATCTACCTGCTGCTCGGAGCCGAAGTCATTTTTGCCTCGCTGTTTGAACCGGCCCGCAGCGCAATCCTTCCCAACGTTGTCTCTAAGGATGAGCTCCTTCCCGCCAATGCGCTGTCGTCGGCCACATGGTCCGTGGCGCTGGCGGTGGGAGCGGCGCTGGGCGGAGCGGTCACGGCGCTGCTCGGCCGCAACGTCGCGTTTGTCACCGACTCGGTTTCGTTCTTTGCCTCGGCATTGCTGATCCTGCGCATCCATGTCCAGGAACCTCACGTCGCACCCATGCGCAAAGTCGCGCAAAGCATATCGGAAGCCGCCGCCAGCGTGCGCGAGGGGCTGGCCTATCTTTGGACCAACGGCAAAGTGCTGACGCTGGTTCTGGCCAAAACGGGCATGGGATTTCTGGGCGGCTCGATGCTGCTGCTGGTAATTTTCGGCGAGCGCATCTTCCCCATCGAAGGCCATGGCGCCCTGGCGGTCGGCCTGCTCTATGCGGCTCACGGCGTGGGGTCCGGAATCGGACCGCTGCTCGGCGACCGGCTGTCCGGCGGATTCCAGGACAAAATGTGGAAAAGCATCGGGATCAGCTTCTTTGTCACGGCCGCAGCCTTCATCGCCTTCAGTTGCTCGCCTACGCTGCTGCCTGCGCTGCTCTTCCTGATGATCGTGTACATGGGCTCCAGCAACATCTGGGTGATGTCCACTTCGCTGCTTCAGATCAACACCTCCGACCACGTTCGGGGCCGCGTCTTCTCGGTTGATTTCGGCATGTTCATGCTGATGATCGCCGTCTCCAATTACCTGATGGGACTGGGCCTCGACACCTGGGGATTCTCGGCGCGGCAGCTTGCGGCCGGCCTCGGATTCGTTATGATTGTTCCAGGGATACTTTGGATGGTGGCGCTCCGGCTCTGGAGAAGCGACGCCGCCTGAGCCCATGCAGGCTCGCGACCCGGCGGAGGAAGTAGCTTGAACGATCATCGCTTTGCTGCCGACCGCATGATCGGACGCCTGGCCCGGATGCTGCGGCTTCTGGGATACGACACGCTCTACCGGCCCGAGCTCGATCCTGCTGGCCTCGCTGAAGTCGCCCGGCGCGACGGCCGCATCATTCTGACGCGAGGAGAAACCCGCCTGCGATTTGCCGGCGCCGTTAATGTGTTCAGCGTCGAGAGCGAATACCCTCCGGAACAGTTGCGCGAAGTGGTGAGAGAGTTCTCGCTCGATCCGAAGTCGGGCCTGTGGACCCGCTGCACGGTTTGCAACGGTTCCATCACCCGCGTGCCGAAGGAAGAGGTGGAACCGCTGGTCAAGCCCAAAGTGTACGAACTCTACTCGGAGTTTTTCCGCTGTTCCGGCTGCGGGCGCGTCTACTGGCACGGCTCGCACGTGGAGCGGATTCTTAAAAACCTGTCGGCCGTTCTGGGCCAGGAAATTTAGCCGGGCGTTCATGCGTTTGTGCAGAGGCCAGCGGCATGCCGCTCCATAGGCCTCTCAATGTAGCCCAGTGAACGGGACGTCAAGAGAAGCGGTGATTTTTCCGGTTTGTTTCCGGTTCGTTTTTTGGCAGGTGTTTGTTTTCAACAACTTGGCCCGCTTCGTTTTCCGGTTTGTTTCCGGTTCGTTTTTTTAGCACTTTCTTTGTTTTCAACAACTTCGGTAGGTTTGTTTCCGCTTCGTTTCCGGTTTGTTTTTTCGACTCAACGTTTGTTTTCAACAACTTCCCCGGTTCGTTTTTTAAAAAAAGAATTCTTTTTTTATTTTTTGCGCTGTTTGGAGGCATTTGGGCAGGTTTTTCTCATTGGATGTCAATGAATCAGGCAGGTTCTGGACCAGGTTTGCGGCAAATCCCATCATTATCCACCCTTCGCCTCCCGGCGGCCTCGCACCGCGGGGAGGCAATGAAACAAGGCTACCATACTAGGCCATGGCTGTCAAGACAATTCTGCGCCACCGGATGTAGCGGCTTCAGCCCAGGACTTCGTAGATGTGCCAAGCGCTGTGACGTGCCCCCTCACCCGCCCCGGCAAGTCGGGGCACCATTATCCCCTCGGAGATGGCTGCAAGACGAAATTCCCTGAGCGGAGTTGTACCGCAACGTTCGCCGTTCAACGTTGCGGCTTTTGCCTCCAAATTCAGCGAAAAGCCGCAGGGCCGGAGTACGGGCCCTGCGCTACAACTTCGGGGAAGGCACCGACCGCACAGGTTGCAAATGCCGCGGGGCGTGAGCTGCGCGCGCGGAGATTCTGGAATCAAGGGCGGAGTGGCGGCATCCAACAAGGCGGGGTTTCGTTTGACCGTTCGCCCAGTAATCCTTCCGAGGCGAGGGAGACTGCGGTGATGCCGGTCTTGAATTGCTGACGCGGCGGGCGGACAATTTACATTATCGGCAGATGGTACTTGGCCAAATGCGCGGCGCGCCCGACTACTTTCGAGGCTGTGGCCGCGGTCCATGCAAAGGAGGAGAGATGAAAATTGGCATTATCGGCGCAGGACAAATCGGCGGCACGCTGACCCGCCGGCTCAGAAAGCTGGGACATGAAGTTTCCGTGGCCAATTCGCGCGGGCCGCAATCGCTTGCCGAGCTTGCCCGAGAGACAGGCGCGAAGGCGGTGACGGCAGCGGAAGCGGCACGCGCCGGGGAAGTCGTCATCGTGACCATTCCTGAAGCGAAGATCCCCAACCTGCCCAAGGATCTGTTTGCCGGCGTGCCCGAGAGCGTGGTGGTGGTGGACACCGGCAACTACTACCCGCGGCACCGCGACGGGCGCATTGACGGAATCGAGGCCGGGTTGGCGGAAAGCCGCTGGGTGGAGAAACAACTGGGGCGGCCTGTGGTGAAGGCCTTTAACAACATCTATGCCAGGCACCTGATGGAGATGGGCAAGCCCAAAGGCGCGCCGGGACGCATCGCTCTGCCCGTGGCAGGCGATGACAAACGGGCCAAGGACATCGTCATCAAACTGCTGGACGAACTGGGATTCGATGGCGTCGATGCCGGCGGGCTGGATGAGTCGTGGCGGCAACAGCCGGCCACTCCTGTCTACACAACCGACCTGGACGCCGAGGGCGTGCGGCGGGCACTGGCCCAGGCCAGCCGGGAGCGCAAGCCGGAATGGCGCGCTACGGCAAACAGCCCCGGCAGCTTTACCCAGCCGGCTTGAGGCGGTTTCGCAGAAAAGGCTACCACAATGAGACCAAATTCCCGGGCGGAATTGTACCGCAACGTTCGATGTGCAACGTTGCGGCGTTTGCTTTCCAGCCACGGGAAAGCCGCAGGGCCGGAGAGGGCGCCCTGCGCTACAAGTGCGTTCGGCCGCGCCGATCGCAAAAACCGCGACCGATGCGCTGGCCGCGCCAGGACGATCCTATAATCGGACTAAAGGAGGAAAACGAAATATGGCAGGCAAAAAGATTTTGATGATTGTGGGTGACTACGTCGAGGACTATGAAGCGATGGTTCCCTTTCAAGCCTTGCAAATGGTGGGGCACAAGGTCGATGCCGTCTGCCCGGAAAAAAAGGCAGGCGAAGCGGTGCGCACGGCGATCCACGATTTTGAGGGCGACCAGACTTATAGCGAGAAACGCGGCCACAATTTCCAGCTCAATGCCAATTTTGAGGGAATTAACGCCGGGTCTTATGACGCGCTGGTGATTCCCGGCGGCCGGGCGCCGGAATATCTGAGAATGAACGAAAGGGTGCTCGAAATCGTCCGGCACTTTTTCGATGCCGGAAAGCCAGTGGCTTCGTTGTGCCATGGCGCGCAGTTGCTGACGGCGGCGGGCGTGGCCAAGGGAAGATCGATCAGCGCCTATCCAGCCGTGGGGCCGGAGGTGACCCGCGCCGGAGGCCAGTACGTGAGCCTGCCGATGACCGAAGCCCACGTGGACGGCAATCTGGTCTCGGGTCCGGCCTGGCCCGCGCATCCGGCCTGGCTGGCAAAGTTTTTGCAAGTGCTCGATCGCGGCGTTGTTGAAAAAACCGCGAAGGCATGAGAAGAGCCCACGGTCAGGAAGGCGCTGACCGTGGCTACCAACTCGCTAAAATATTGGGTTGCTGAAACGGGCTGCGGCAGGATATGTTGCAAGGCTTGGGTCAAGGTCAAATTCCACGCAGCAGCGAAGAGGAGATCGGCAACTATGCGAGTGCTTGTTACCGGCGGGGCCGGATACATTGGGAGCCATACGGCGAAGGCTCTTGCCAGGGCGGGGCACGAGACGGTGGTGCTGGACAACCTCTCAACCGGACACCGCGAGGCCGTCAAGTGGGGGCCGTTCATCGAAGGCGACCTCGGAGACAAGGAACTGTTGGGCAAGGTTTTCAAAGACCATCGGATTGAAGCCGTCCTGCACTTTGCCGCCAGCCTGCTGGTCGGGGAGTCCATGACGAATCCCCAGAAGTACTTCTGGAACAACGTAGTCAACACGCTGGTATTGCTCGACACGATGAAAGCCCGCGGAGTGAAGTACATCGTTTTCTCCTCGTCCGCGGCAACGTATGGAAATCCTGAAAAGGTGCCGATCACCGAAGACCACCCCAAGAACCCGGTGAATCCTTATGGCGAGTCCAAGCTGTGCATGGAGCGCGCCATTCAATGGTATGGAGTGGCCTACGGGCTGAGGTGGACAGCGCTGAGGTACTTTAACGCGGCCGGTGCGGACCTTGAAGGGGAGCTGGGCGAGCTGCACGATCCCGAAACTCACCTGATTCCGCTGGTGGTGCAGGCGGCGCTGGGACAGCGGCCGTCGGTGGATATCTACGGCACGGACTATCCCACTCCGGACGGCACCGCGATTCGTGATTTTATTCACGTTGTGGACCTGGCGGACGCCCACGTGCGGGCGCTGGAATACCTGGTTGCGGGAGGCGAGAGCGCTGCGCTCAATCTCGGAACCGGCCAGGGCCATTCCGTACGCGAGGTGGTCGCCGGCGTGGGCAAGCTCTGCAACGGGCGGGTGCCGGCTCACGACGCGCCGCGCCGCGCGGGAGACCCTGCCGTGCTGGTCGCCGATCCCAGCAAGGCCCGGCAACTGCTCGGCTGGCGCCCTCAGCACTCCGACCTCGATGCCATTATTCAGAGCGCCTGGAAGTGGCACTCGTCCAAAGGCAAGTAGAGCCGGGCCTTATGCCCAATAAATTGTGGCCTACAGAGGATTGCAGATTATAGTAACAGCACTGTTGTAGCGGTGCTGTCCTCAGCGCCGATGTGCGCCGGTGGGGACACCGGCGCTACAGCCTTGCCAGTTGTTATTCGACCGTGACGCTCTTTGCCAGGTTGCGGGGCTTGTCCACATCGCATCCGCGAATCACGGCGCAATGGTACGCAAAGAGCTGGAGGGGAATCACGGTCAGCAACGG
>JAKASH010000076.1 GCA_021828225.1 Acidobacteriota bacterium
TCAAAGCCGGTGGCTTTTGAAGAGGGCACCCTGACGCTTGAATGCGACTGCACCTCGTGGTCCACTGAAATGCGGCGAATGGAAAGCGAGATCCGGACGCAGATCAATCAATACCTGGGCGTGCCGATGGTTCGCAAGCTGAAGGTTCGCGACACGGCGAAGCCCATGTCGGCCACGCCGCTGCTGTCGGACAAATCAAAGGTCAACTGATGGCATTAAGTGAGAAAGACGTTGTTTACGTGGCGGATCTTGCTCATCTCGAGCTGACGGACAAAGAGGTGAAGATGTTCGTTCCTCAGCTTGATGCGGTGCTGGAATACGTGCAGAAACTGAATCAACTGGACACGACCGGAGTCGAGCCGATGGCCCAGGTGACTTATCCGGCCGCAGAGAATCCTTCCTTGCGCGCTGACCATTCGCAACCTACGTTTACTCAGGAAGAAGCATTGAAAAACGCCCCTGAGCAGGGCGGAGGCTGCTTCAAGGTCCCGCAGGTTATCGAGCGAGAATAGCTTCAATAGAACCCAGTTTGCGGCCACAGGCAAGAACCTCTAATGGAAAATCTGACCAACCTGACAATCGAAGAGATTCACGGAGCGCTGGAGCGAAAGGAAGCGTCTGCCGAGGAGATCACCCGCGCGCACCTCGATCGGATCAGGAAAGACGACCAAAACGTCCGCTCTTACCTTTCTACGTGCGAGGATAAGGCCCTGGATCAAGCCAGGGCAGTGGACCGCCAGATCGCGGAGGGCAAGCCTCTGTTGCCGCTTTCCGGCGTTCCTGTGGCAATCAAAGACGTTCTTCTGACGCGCGGGCTGCACACGACCTGCGCTTCAAAGATCCTCAAAGACTACGTGGCCCCCTACGATGCAACCGCCGTCAAGCGCTTGGAGGAAGCGGGAGCCGTGCTTCTGGGCAAGACTAACTGTGACGAGTTCGCCATGGGCTCCTCGACGGAGAACTCCGGCTTTTTCCCGACCCACAACCCCCACGACCTGACGCGCGTTCCCGGCGGTTCGAGCGGTGGCTCCGCAGCGGCCGTGGCGGCCAACCTGGCGACGGTCTCGCTCGGATCGGATACCGGCGGATCAATCCGACAGCCGGCGTCTTTCTGCGGTGTCGTGGGAATGATGGGAACTTATGGCCGTGTCTCCCGTTATGGCCTGGTGGCCTTTGCGTCTTCGCTCGACCATGTCGGTCCGTTTGGGCGTTCAGTGCGCGATGTGGCTCGAACCTTGAAGGTGATCGCGGGCCGTGATCCTCTGGATTCAACTTCCGCCGACATGCCCGTCGCCGACTACGAAAACGCCATGGACGGCAACGTGCGCGGGGTGAAGGTGGGAGTCCCCGGCGAGTACTTTGAAGGCTTGAACCCGGAGATCCGCGCCAACGTCGAGAAGGGAATTGGTCTGCTTGAAAAACTCGGTTGTGAAATTGTGCCGATTCGTTTGCCGCACACCGAGTATGCCATCGCCTGCTATTACATCATCTGCACGGCGGAAGCGAGCTCGAACCTGGCGCGCTACGACGGTGTCCGGTACGGCTTCCGGTCAAAGGAATACTCCGACCTGCGCGACATGTACCGCAAGACGCGCGACCAGGGATTTGGGCAAGAGGTCAAGCGGCGCATCATGCTGGGAACGTACGTTTTGAGTTCCGGCTATTATGACGCCTACTATTTGAAAGCCCAGAAGGTACGGGCGCTGATTACGCGGGATTTTGTTGAAGCATTCGAAGACGTTGATGTGATTGTCGCCCCCACCTCGCCCATACCTCCCTTCAAGCTGGGTGAGCGAATGGACGATCCTCTGCAGATGTACCTCGCCGATATCTACACGGTTACGGCCAGTCTGGCAGGCATACCGGGGCTTTCCGTGCCCTGCGGAAAGATCAAGGGTGATCCACCTCTTCCGGTGGGAATGCAAATCTTCGCCAAACATTTTGATGAAACAAGGCTGCTTCAGGTGGCCGACGCTTTTGAGAAAGCAGGCGGGTTCGACCTCTCCTGAGTTTCCTGCCTTCTTTTTCTGGACTAATAAATGATTAGCGGCGCGGAGCGCCTGTCAGCTCTCGAAGAGGGAATCGAACCGCTTCTTCGCGTCGTCCTTCTTGCCGGAATCAGGACCGAGAGCCATCAGGACGGGATTGGGATGGAAATAGTCGCAGTAGTTTGAAGCTTCTTTGTCGCCGACCCATTCCGCCTGAGTTTCGGCGCACTGGTTATGTTTTCCGGGGTCGTAGAAGCGGCAGTTGCGGCAGCAGTGCAGGTCGGAGTCGCAGCGAGGGCAGGTTTCACGGGTTCCAACCCGCTCCGTTACCTCAATCACTTCACCGCACTTGAAGCAGGAGAAGCGCATAAATCAGGTTGCTGAGGCCAGCTCCCGAGAGTATTGCTCGCCGTTGAGACGATGCCCGCGGGTGGCTGGCCTCTTTGCCTTTATTGGGTTGGCCGGGCTTCGTCGTCGTCCATCAGTTCGGCGGCAATGCCGGGTGACGGAGGAATCGCAGCCTCGGCGGGCAGCCCCTCAGTTACCTCAAGCTCGCGCTCGGGAGCCTCAGCTTCAGTGAGCAACCGGAAGTTCCTGTAGCGTTCGAGCCCTGTTCCGGCCGGGATCAGGCGGCCCATGATGACGTTCTCCTTAAGGCCCCGCAAGTGGTCGACTGCACCTCGAATCGAGGCTTCAGTGAGCACGCGCGTGGTCTCCTGGAAGGACGCCGCCGAGATGAACGAATCCGTAGCGAGTGATGCCTTCGTGATGCCGAGCAGCAGCGAGCGGCCCGTAGCAGGCTTTCCGTCTTGTGCTTTGACCCGCTCATTCTCGTCACGGAATCTAAACTTATCGACCTGCTCATCCAGCAGGAATTCCGTGTCGCCCGGATCTTCCACCTTGACCCAGCGCATCATCTGGCGGGCGATCACTTCGATGTGTTTGTCGTTAATATTGACACCCTGCAGTCGGTAGACTTCCTGAATTTCGTCGACGAGATACTTCTGCAGTTCCTTTTCGCCCAGCACTGCCAGGATGTCGTGTGGATTTCGCGGACCGTCCATCAATGGTTCGCCGGCCCGGACGCGCTCGCCCTCCTGCACGGAGATGTGAACGCCACGGGGAAGCAGGTACTCTTTCGGTTCGCCGCGCTCCGGCACAACAATCACTTTGCGCTGGCCCTTGAGAACGTCTCCGTATCGGACAACGCCGTCGATTTCCGTGATGACGGCCGGCTCGTGCGGTTTGCGCGCTTCGAACAGTTCCTGCACACGCGGGAGACCGCCGGTGATGTCCTTGGTCTTGGTGGTTTCACGCGGAATCTTCGCCAGAACATCGCCTGCCTGGACCGTGGCCCCATCCAGAACCATCAGGTGAGCTCGCGACGGCATCAGGTATTTCTTAGCGGACTTAGAGCTCGCCTTACCGTCAGGCCGAATGACGAGTTGGGGCTGGTACTTTTCCTCGGGGGAATCCTTCACGACAAGCTGCGAAAGCCCCGTCACTTCGTCCACTTGTTCCTGGAGTGTGATGCCAGGCTCCAGGTCCTTGAAGTGAACCTCGCCCGTCACTTCCGTCAGGATCGAGAACGTGTAAGGGTCCCATTCCACGACAACGTCGCCGACCTTAACCGGTGTGCCGTCTGCATTACGAATCTTCGCACCGTAAACGACAGAGTAGCGCTCGCGTTCGCGGCCTTTTTCGTCGGCAACGACAATCGATCCATTCCGGTTCATCACCACAAAGTGCCCGTCGCGATTGACAACGGTCTGGAGATTCTGGAACTTCAGGAAGCCGTTATTCTTGGCTTCGAGAGTCGATTGCTCAGAGATCCGGCTTGCCGTGCCTCCGATATGGAAGGTCCGCATAGTTAGCTGGGTTCCAGGCTCACCGATCGATTGGGCGGCGATGACACCCGTTGCTTCGCCGATCTCGACCAAGCGTCCGGTCGCCAGGTTGCGTCCGTAACAGCGGACACAAACTCCGCGCCGCGACTCGCAGGTGAGGACCGAGCGAATCTTGACTCGCTCGATACCGGCTGCCTGGATAGAAGCCGCGAGATCCTCATTGATCTCCTGGTTGAAATCGACGATCACGTTACCCTCGTAATCCTTGATCTGTTCGAGGGAGACGCGGCCGACGATGCGGTCGCGGAGGGGTTCCACAACCTCACCGGCTTCCACAATGGACTCCACGTAAAGACCGTCGACTGTTCCGCAGTCGAATTCAGAGACGATCACGTCCTGAGCCACATCGACCAGACGACGAGTCAGGTAGCCTGAATCGGCGGTCTTCAGAGCTGTGTCGGCCAATCCCTTCCGGGCTCCGTGGGTGGAGATGAAGTACTGCAACACGTTCAAGCCTTCACGGAAATTGGCCGTGATGGGGGTCTCGATGATTTCTCCTGAAGGTTTTGCCATCAGACCCCGCATTCCGGACAACTGGCGGATTTGCTGCTTGGATCCACGGGCTCCGGAATCGGCCATGACATAAACAGGATTAAGGGCGCCTGACTTGTCCTGATTTTCCATGGTCTGGAACATCTCGTCGGCCACGCGGTCGGTAACGTTTGACCAGATGGCGATGACTTTGTTATACCGTTCGCCGTGGGTAATGGCGCCTTCCTGATATTGCTTTTCAACCTCAATGACTTCCTTCTGCGCTTCTTGAACCAGGTCGGCCTTGTTCGATGGGACAACCAGGTCGTCAATGCCGAGTGACATTCCCGACTTGGTAGCGTAAAGGAAACCGAGCGACTTCACCTTGTCAAGCAGGCTGACCGCTGTTTCCAGGCCGAAACGAAGGTAGCAGTAATTGACAACCGCTCCCAGCCCCTTCTTGCGAAGGGTTCCGTTGATAAAAGGCATCTCCGGAGGCAGATGGTCGTTGAAAATGACCCGTCCCACAGTCGTGTTGATGAACTGATGGTTCAGCGTAATGGGTTCCGTATGCAGCACATCCTGGTCGTCGTAGGCCGTTGTCAGGTCAACCACGCGCCCCGTGTACCGAAGCCGAATCGGGGAACGCGTTTCGACTTCGCTGGCTTCCAGAGCCAGCAGAACTTCTTCAGGGTTGGCAAATGTGCGGCCTTCGCCCTTTGCCCCCTTCTGCTCCTTGGTCAGGTAATAGACGCCCAGCACAATGTCCTGGGTCGGAATGGCCAGCGGCTGGCCATTGGCCGGTGAAAGAATGTTGTTGGCGGACAGCATCAGCACGGAAGCCTCGATCTGAGCTTCCGGTGAAAGCGGAATGTGCACGGCCATCTGGTCGCCGTCGAAGTCGGCGTTAAAGGCGGTGCAGACCAGAGGATGAATCTTGATGGCCTTCCCTTCAACCAGCACAGGCTCGAAGGCTTGGATGCCCAGACGATGCAGGGTGGGAGCGCGATTGAGGAGGACCGGATGGTCCTTGATGACCTCTTCCAGGATGTCCCACACAACGGGTTCCTGCCGTTCCACCATTTCCTTTGCAGCCTTGATGGTGGTGCAATGGCCTGACTGCTCCAGGCGGTGATAGATGAACGGCTTGAAAAGCTCGAGAGCCATTTTCTTGGGTAACCCGCACTGATGCAGCTTCAGATCCGGGCCAACGACGATGACAGAACGTCCGGAATAGTCAACGCGCTTGCCCAGCAGGTTCTGCCGGAAGCGTCCCTGTTTCCCTTTCAGAGTGTCTGAAAGCGACTTGAGCGGGCGGTTATTGGCTCCCCGCAGGACGCGACCACGCCGGCCGTTATCAAACAGTGCATCCACGGCCTCCTGCAGCATGCGCTTTTCATTGCGCACAATGACGTCGGGCGCATGGAGTTCCATCAATTTCTTCAGCCGGTTGTTCCGATTGATGACGCGGCGATAAAGGTCGTTCAGATCGGAGGTTGCAAATCGCCCGCCATCCAGCGGCACCAGAGGCCGCAGCTCAGGGGGAATCACCGGAATAACGTCGAGAATCATCCACTCGGGCTTGTTGCCTGATTTCCGGAAAGCCTCCACAACTTTCAGGCGTTTCGCATACTTGATTCGTTTCTGCTGCGAGGGGTCGGCCTTCATTTTTTCGCGCAGTTCGACCGAGAGCGTTTCGGTATCGATGCGTTTCAGCAGTTCCTTAATGGCTTCTGCACCCATGCCAGCTCGAAACTTGCCGGCATATTCCTGTTGCAATTCCCGGTAGCGTTCCTCCGTGAGGACTTCCTTCTCTTTGACCGGAGCTTCTCCAGGGTCGGTTACGACATAAGCCTCGAAGTACAGGATCTTTTCAAGATCGCGCAGCGACAGATCCAGTAGGTGGCCGATGCGGCTTGGAAGGCCTTTGAAGAACCAGACATGAGAGCAGGGCGCTGCCAATTCAATGTGACCCAGGCGTTCGCGTCGCACCTTTGACAGCGTGACTTCCACGCCGCATTTGTCACAAATAACCCCTCGATGCTTCATCCGCTTGTACTTTCCGCACAAGCACTCCCAATCGGTCACAGGGCCAAAGATTCTTGCGCAGAACAATCCGTCGCGTTCCGGCTTGAAGGTACGGTAGTTAATCGTTTCCGGCTTGGTCACTTCACCGTGTGACCATGACCGGATTTTTTCAGGGGACGCCAGGCTGATGCGGATAGCATCGAACTCTCCAATCAAACTTACTCGATCATAAGGGCTGCTTCGAAACAATTTTCCCTCCTTCTCAAGCGAGAAGACTTTGTTAATGCTTGTCTTTGTCGGGCCGACCCGCCGCCTGCGGCATCACCCGGCCGTATAAAATTATTCTGCTCTTAAGGGCGCCGGCTGCAATTCCTTTGGCTTCTTGATTAATTCCACGTCCAGGCAGAGGCTTTGCAACTCCCGCACCAGCACATTGAACGATTCAGGAACACCCGGCTCGATGGCTGCTTCGCCCTTGACGATGGCTTCATAGATCTTGGCGCGTCCGTACACATCATCAGACTTCGCGGTCAGAAGCTCCTGGAGGATGCAGGCCGCTCCATAGGCTTCAAGCGCCCAAACCTCCATTTCTCCGAATCGCTGGCCGCCGAACTGTGCCTTCCCTCCGAGCGGTTGCTGCGTAATCAGAGAGTAAGGGCCGATGGAACGAGCGTGGATCTTGTCGTCGACCAGATGAGACAGTTTCAACATGTAGATGTATCCGACCGTGACCGGCTGCTCAAAAGGTTCACCTGTCATCCCGTCGCGCAGCGTGATTTTCCCGGAGGTCGAAAGGCCCGCTTTTTCCAGATAAGCCTTGATTTCCTTTTCGCTTGCCCCGTCAAATACCGCCGTGGCAAAACGGAGGCCGTTTTGAACCGAATGAGCAAATTCCAGGATCTCCTCGTCCTTCGCATCCTCGAATTTCTTAAGCAGCGGCGTACCGCGGAAGATGGTTTTCAGTTCCTCCCGGAAGGTCTCGGCGTGGCCATTGATTGAGACCAGCGTTCGGATTTTGTTGCCCAGCTCTTTTGCGGCCCACCCCAGGTGGGTTTCGAGAATTTGCCCGACATTCATTCGGGAAGGCACGCCGAGGGGGTTCAGAACGATTTCCACCGGTGTGCCGTCGGGCATATAGGGCATGTCCTCTTCCGGCAGTATCCGGGCGATAACTCCCTTGTTGCCGTGCCGGCCTGCCATCTTGTCGCCCACCGAAAGCTTGCGTTTCATCGCGATGTAGACTTTTACCAGCTTGATCACGCCCGGAGGCAGCTCATCGCCCTTCTTAAGTTTCTGCTCCTTTTCCGCCGTGATCTTGCGCAGGATATCGATCTGGCGCGAAGTCATTTCTTCGACCTCGTCGATGCGCTCCAGCAAAGTGGGATCTTTCTTAACGATCTTCAGGCGCTTGAGATTGCGACCCGAGAGATGGCCCAGGATTTCCCGCGTCAGCTCATCACCCTTTGACAGCAGGCGCTTGTTGGTCTTTTCGTCATGGAGATCCGCCTGGAGCTTCTCGCCCTCAAGCAACGCGCAAAGCCGGTTCAGACGCTCATCGTTCAGGATACGAATCTCATCGTTGAGGTTCTTTTCCATGCGTCCTACTTCTGCTTCCTCGATGGATTTGGCGCGCGTATCCTTCTCTGCACCCTTGCGCGAGAAGATCTTGACGTCAACAACGATGCCTTCGATGCCGGGAGGGCAGGTCAGGGAAGCGTCGCGGACGTCACCAGCTTTTTCTCCGAAAATGGCTCGCAGCAGCTTCTCTTCGGGTGTCAGTTGGGTTTCGCCTTTGGGCGTAACCTTGCCGACCAGAATATCTCCCGGTTTAACGTAGGCGCCGATTCGAATGATCCCGCTTTCATCCAGGTCGCGCAGCAGCGTTTCAGAAACGTTGGGAATGTCGCGGGTCACGTCCTCTGGTCCCAGTTTGGTGTCGCGCGCCTCAGTTTCAAACTCTTCGATGTGGATGGAAGTATAAGAGTCCTCTTTGACGAGCTTTTCGCTGACCAGAATGGCGTCTTCAAAGTTGTATCCCCGCCAGGGCATGAACGCGACCAGAATGTTCCGGCCGAGGGCCAGTTCACCGTGGTCGGTACAGGGCCCGTCTGCGAGGACTTGTCCTGCCTTGACGCGCAGTCCTTTTTTCACAACCGGTTTCTGATTGACGCAGGTATTCTGATTGGACCGCCGGAATTTGATCAACTGGTAGATGTCAGCGCCGACTTCGCGTGAAAGATGCTGGCTCTGGCCGTCGCCTTCCACCCGCACAATGATTCGTTCACTGTCAACGCTGTCGACGATCCCGTCACGCTTGCAGATGACCACAGCGCCGGAGTCGCGCGCTGTCACCTCTTCCATGCCGGTGCCGACCAGCGGTGACTGAGCCCGCAGCAGGGGCACCGATTGCCGCTGCATGTTGGAGCCCATCAGAGCACGGTTGGCGTCGTCATTTTCGAGGAAGGGAATCAGGGACGCCGCAACGCTGACCAGTTGCTTAGGGCTAACGTCGATGTAATCAACGTTTTCACGGCGTACAAGAACGAAGTTGCCGGTCTGACGCGCATTGATCAGTTCGTTGGCAATACGCCCTTTTTCGTCGATAGGGACGTTGGCCTGTGCAACGATATAACGATCTTCCTCCCAGGCCGACAGATAGAACGAATAAGGCTCGTGCTCCACTGGCCTGCGTTTCTTTGAGCGTAGTTGTTCATTTAGTTGTTCGACCTCTTCCTGTTCGACGTGCTCACCGACCTTCCATGGTCCGTCGCCTCCGTGGGTGATGGTAACGTAATCCACCACTCTTCCGGCACGCACCCTCCGATACGGGCTCTCGATAAATCCGTATTCATTGATGCGGGCATAACAGGACAGTGAAGAGATCAGTCCGATGTTGGGACCTTCCGGCGTTTCGATCGGGCAGATGCGGCCGTAATGCGTGGGGTGAACGTCTCGAACCTCGAATCCGGCGCGTTCACGCGAAAGTCCGCCCGGGCCCAGAGCCGACAGCCGGCGCTTGTGGGTGATTTCCGACAGCGGGTTTGTCTGGTCC
>JAKASH010000077.1 GCA_021828225.1 Acidobacteriota bacterium
TTACTATGGCCGGCTGACGGATCTCACTCAAGGCGCGGGCATCGTCCAGCAAAGTGAATCCGGCGGCGTCTGTTACCCCAAGGTTATGTCGATGGATGCCTTGAAAAACCTGGGCAGTTGCGCCGTGCCCATGGGCGAATTCTGGCAAAGCCCAACCTGGAGAGAAAAGAACAACCAGAACACAAATGGCAAGCAGACGGCGTGCGCGGCGCATCTATTCGGCAAGCGGATTGCTGCCGCCGAGGCTTTTGCTTCTTTCTGGCATTGGGTGGACTCGCCGGCGACGCTCAAGCCAACCGGCGACCGCGCCTTCTGCGAAGGTCTCAATCAGTTCGTCATTTACTCCACTGCCACGCACAGCAACGAAGGCATCCCCGGCACGGAGTTCATCGCCGGCACCCATTTCAACCGGCATGTTACGTGGTGGAGCATGGCAGGGCCCTTCTGCGATTACATCGCGCGGTGCAGCTATCTCTTGCAGCAAGGTCTATTCGTCGCTGACGCGCTGTTCTACAACGGTGACGGTTGTCCGAATTTCGTAGCACCCAAACATGTTGACCCAACCCTCGGCGAAGGCTATGACTATGATGTCTGCAACACCGAAATCCTGCTGACCCGCCTCTCCGTGCGCGATGGCCGCATCGAGCTACCTGACGGCATGAGTTACCGGTTGATTGTGCTGCCGGACCGCAAAGACATGCCACGCGAAGTTTTGCGAAAGCTGAAGGAGTTGGTGGCAGCCGGCATGACGCTGATCGGCCCCAAGCCCGAGCAAACTCCCGGCCTGGCGGATTATCCCGAGTGCGACCAGCAACTCAAGATGGGGGCGGACGAACTTTGGGGAGATTGCGACGGGCGCACGGTCAAGCAACATAAGTCCGGGAAGGGGCGCGTCGTGTGGGGCATCACCGCTCGTGAAATCCTCTCACAAGCCGGTGTGGGGCCGGACTTCGAGCACGACGGCGATGCCGAAACCTTTATTGACTGGATCCACCGCTCCGATGCATCCAGAGAAATCTATTTTGTAGTCAATCGCAAAGACCGGGAGGAATCTCGAACCTGCACGTTTCGCATCAGCGGGCGACAACCGAAGATATTTGATCCGGTGACGGGGATCATTCGCAAGGCCCAAGCCTTCATTCAGTCTGGAGATCGGACGTCACTGCCGCTCGAATTTGCACCTTACGGATCGATCTTTGTTATCTTCGATAAGAAAATCCCGGCTACACGAAATGGCAAGGCTCGGACGAATAAGGAAGTGCTAATGCCTCTAGCCAGGATTACGGGACCATGGACTGTTCATTTCGATCCGAAATGGGGTGGTCCCGCTTCGGTCAAATTTCCGAAGCTCGTCGATTGGACGCATTGCGAGGAAAAAGGCATCAAGTACTACTCCGGCACGGCCACGTACTTCAAGACCTTGCAGCTCAATGTACGCAGGGGCCAGCGCCTGTTCCTGGATCTTGGCGATGTGAAAGATGTGGCCGAAGTGCGGCTGAACGAAAAGAAAATCGGCATCGTGTGGACGCGGCCGTATCGAGTTGAGATCACCTCGGCAGTTCACGCCGGTGAAAACAGCCTGGAGATCGATGTCGTGAATCTCTGGCCCAACCGCATGATTGGCGATGGCTTCCTCCCACCGGATAAGCGCTACACGTCAACTAACATTCAAATATATTACGAGCATAAACAGCAGAAGCTGTTGCCTTCCGGCCTCCTCGGACCAGTGACCGTGCTCGTCGGATCCTAACAGATTGCTGAAAATGGACTTTACGCTTGTCATCGTGAGCGCCGCGAACGATCCCGGCGTCTGCATTCGAATAAATACGGCGACGCTTCAGGGGGCCTACGGTCAGCAACCGGACCGCATCTCCTCTCTTGGCCTCACACTTCGAGGATCGCCACCGATGACGAATCGTCCGGTTCAACAGCGAACCTCGCACAATCTCCTCGACATTTGGGAGTTGCTGGGTCAGACGGCCACGGGTTCGAACAACTTTGTGTGTCATTTATCACCATGAAACACCATACCTTGCACCCACTTCAAGACCTTTCTTGGACAGAACCCAAAAGAAACTGGACATGGCAAGGTCAGAAAAAAGGTCAGACAAAAGGTAAGACAAAAGCAGTGACACAAAGGTAAGAAAACACTTGACAGGGGCAATTTATTGTATTAGAACACTTACCATATAGATACTAAAAGAAGACAATTCTAATTTGATCGACTCGCGTCGGGGATATTGCGACCTTGGGCTTTCAGGAGGAAGCCATGAAATCTGCGACTAAGACGATCGGCCATATTGTCTTTACAGCAATGCTTTTCGGGTTTCTCTTCGTATTGGTGGGAGTTCAAGTTGCGAGAGCCCAGGTGGCCACAGGAGCAATTCTGGGAACTGTGACTGACCCCAGCGGCGCGGTTGTTCCCACTGCAAGTGTAACTGTAACCGATACTTCGACGGGCCGGGTATGGCATGTCACGACAGACAGTTCCGGCTCCTACGACGTTGAAGCTCTTCCCGCAGAAGGAACGCTTTATAACGTGAGCGTTACGACCAAGGGATTCAAGACATTCATCTCTAGCGGTGTCAAACTCTCTCCGGGTGAAAGAGCGACGGTAAACATAGCGCTCACGGTTGGTACCACGGTCAGTGAGGTGACCGTTTCGGCTGCGCCTCTCCGGGTAAACACTTCAAGCGGGGCAGTTGGTGGAACGATTACTTCGACCCAGATTGAAAACCTGCAGTTGAATGGCCGCGACTTTCGCGGTTTGGCCCTGCTCGTTCCTGGCGTCAACAGTTCTGCGATCACGGGCCACGCGGTCGGCGGTGGAGCGGCGCTGAACGGCGGCGGGCTCACCGGCGAGACGCCGATCTCAGTAAATGGCGAAGGCCGCGAAATGAACATGTACACGCTGGACGGCGCCTACAACATGAACACGGGGAATGAAATCAATATCAATATTACCCCGCCCATTGATTCGATTGCCGAGTTCAGCCTGGTTAAGGACAGCTACAGCGCCAAGTATGGCATGGCGGGTGGTGCTCAGATTATGGTCGTCACCAAGTCAGGAACCCGGGACTTCCACGGGTCGGCTTATGACTACTTGCGGAACAACAAGCTTGATGCCCGGAACTTCTTCGAACCCACCACCGGCGAATTGCACCAGAACATCTTCGGATTCAGCATTGGCGGACCCGTCTACATCCCGCATGTGTTTAACACAAAAAAGGAGAAGCTGTTCTTCTTTACGAACATTGAGTGGCGGCGACGGAATGTCGGCGCACTTCTGCGCGGTGCGATGATCCCACAGGACATGCGCAATGGCGACTTTACCAATAGTCCAACATTGGCAACTGATGGATTGAGCCTTGATTCTTCGAGCCAGGCTATCCTGCAGCAGCTTCACCCGGGCGTTAATTGTGTCCCGGGTCCGAATCATTTGAACCCGGCCTGTTTTGATCCTAATTCTGTTGCACTGATGAACCGATTCTGGCCTCTCCCCAACAATCCGAGCGGGGGGTTCCTGAATTACATCAACAACGGGGTTGAGGTATTCCCCGTTGTGGACGAGGTTTATCGTGGGGACTACAACATTAGCCAGAAAGTATCGTTGATGGCCCATGTTACTTATGAAAATGCCGAGGATCAGCCGCCGGCTCTAACCTGGGGCAGCAATCCGGCACCTACCACAACCCAGCTCATCAAGACGACAGGAATGAACAATCTGCTCCGATTGACCGTGAACTTTTCGCCGACGACGATCAACCAGACGAGCTGGACCCAAACTTATGACAAACCCCGCTTACTAGATTTCAACGATACACTGAACAGTGTTCCTGGACTCGCTTTGCAATTGCCATTTCAATCAGCAGCCGAGGCATTCGGTCGTGTTCCAAACATTGGGCTGAGCGGGGGTTGGGCCGGCATCAACACAGGAGGTCTTCCCGTTGCTGCCAGCGATGGAGAACAGGTGATCGCGGATGACTTCACCAAGGTGATCGGCAACCACACCATCCAAGCGGGCACGTTGTTCATTTGGGGAATCAAGCGACAAAATGCCTTCCAAGTTCCACAGGGTGACTACGGTTTTTCGGGTGTGCATACGGGGGATCCGGTGGCCGATTTCCTGCTGGGTCTCAATTCTTCCTTTTCCGAAAGCGCGCCGCGGATGCGCGGATATTTCCGCTACCACCAGTCGGAGTCGTACATCCAGGATGACTGGAAGGTTACCCGGAAATTGACGCTCAATCTGGGTTTGCGGACGCAGTGGTTCAGCTCCGACACAATGGAAGGCAACGGAGTAAGCAACTTCGACCCACTGAGCTTTGATCCTGCCCAGGCGCCCGTGGTTCTGGACAACGGCCAGTTTGAGACAAACGCTCAGGGGGTGCCAATCACAAGCACAGGTGCGCCTGCGAACCTGGTAAACGGTCTGGTCTTCCCTGAAGGGTATCAACCCGTCGCCAGCGTTCTCTGCAATGGGACGCCGTGCAAGGGTACGGCGGGGGTCCCCAATGGCATCTTCACAACGACCAATCAATGGGATCCGCGCTTTGGCTTTGCCTATGACGTGTTCGGAAACGGCAAGACTGCGATTCGCGGTGGGTATGGCATCGGTTACGGGCGAATCCCGTTCTCTATTTACGGTGATCTGCTGGGACAAGCTCCGTTTACCCAGTCAGTTAACCTGCTGAACGGCACCATGACCAACCCGGCTTTAGGCACTCCCGGAGCCTTGACCGTGCAAGGGGTCAACAGCCTTGGTATACCCGGGGCGACGTGGAAACCAACACAAACGCAAACGTGGAATTTCACGGTTGAACAGCAGCTTTCAAATCGTGGGGTCCTGGACGTTGCGTACGTAGGAACGGCGATGCGTAATCTCCCGGGGAATGTAAATATGAACTTTCCGCTTCCTGTTTCGGCTCCCTCAATTAACAACCCTGAGTGTCTGCAGACGGGCCAGACCATTCCCTCCGGCGGGTTCAATTTCGATCCGTGCCTCAACCGCGGACTAGTCTCTTCTGCCATTACCAGCCCCTACCAAGGCTGGTCAGGGATTACCGGCGCGAACGCTGCCGGGTATTATGGGACCGGCAATTTTGAGTCGCTCCAAGCCGGTTTCCGGTACCGGGCTGGCAAAAATCTTACACTCACAACCGCTTATACTTACGGGAAAAGCCTGACCGACGTAGCGAACCGAGGATTTGACGCCCGGCAAACTAGTAATGGCGCTCAAAACCCGCGGGATTTCAAGGCTGAGTACGGTCCGCCGGGTTACGACCGCACCCACATCTTTACGGCTGGTTACGTTTGGAACCTTCCGTTCTTGAGGAACAAGTCAGGAATGATGGGCGAAGCCCTTGGTAACTGGACATTCTCGGGGATTACTGTGCTACAAAGCGGGTTTGCGCTGTCACCCGGGATGTCTACCTCGACAAATGGCCTAGCTTCAAGGCCCAACTGTGTCAGTACTCTCGCGCGCCCGAAAACTCTCAACGAATGGTTCAGTACGAATTCATTTGCTGCCCCGGCATTTGGCTTCTTCGGAAACTGCGGGACAGGCATGATAAGAGGACCAGGCGAAAATACTTGGAACTGGGCCCTTTACAAAGGGTTTCCGATCGGTGAGCGTGCAAATGTCCAGTTCAGAGCGGAGTTCTTCAATATCTGGAATCACCCGAGTTTTACCACGGTGAGCACCGGGTACGGGTCTGGAGACTTCGGCGCAGTCACTGGTGCCCTCGACCCACGGCAGATCGAATTTGCCCTGCGGTTGAATTTCTGAGCCGAGACCAGAACGCTTTTTCCCGGGGCCTTTCTTTCAGATGTAAACAAGGCCCCGGGTTTCCATTCAAACCCGAGATCTATACAGTACAACAAATGTAATAGTGCATATCGGGAGGCCATCCGGCTACAAGCTTTTGTCCGTACCCAAACCAGGAGCCAAAGAATCTGAAAACCGCGGACCTGCTGCGTTACCGTCTGTCTTCCCGCCCTCATGGCTCGGGCAAAGGGCTCCTTCGGCCAAGCATCGTTCTATAATGGCTCAGGCGGCGTTGGCACTGTGTCGCCGCGGCAATTGAGTGTTCGCAATCCGTTGCATTAACCGGAGGTTGGTGAGATAAATGGATTCAAGAAGAATTGACCGCCGCACTTTTATGCTGCTGACCGGTGCCGGAGTAGCATCCGCCTTACCCGGAGTTTCGTTCGCATCATCCGACATTTACGACCCGGCTCCTGTCGTCCGATTAAAAACGGACCCTGAAAAGCCCCTGGTTCATTTCTTGAGCTGGGATACAGAAGGCGGGAAGCGGGTGGAGCGAAATCTGCTGCGGGATAATTCACCGGTTTCGTTGCGAATTCGAACCGGCGAAACCTGGAAGCCGGCGGACCGCTTTCCTGTTCGGCGAAGCGAAGGCCATTGCGAGATTGAGATCGGACCCGGCGCGAAGCTCGATTGGCATGTCGCGCAGGATGGAGACCAGTTGAGCTTCAACCTTTCAGCGAGCGGTTCCCGGGTGGATGCTGTTACGGGAATCGAAATGCGGTTTCCATTTAACCCCCGCGTGACGCCGGTGACGCTCTTGCCGAGCGCCCGCCGGAAGGATGGAAGCTGCACTCTGCCGGGCATCCTGAGTGCGCCGGATTTTGGTCAGATGCTCATGGCGTTGCCCTCCGGCGGCATGGCCAAGGGACGTCTTGTGGGAAGCCGGAAGCAGGGTACGACCGATCTGCTTCTGGAACTTCCGGTGGTCACCGAAGCGCGGCCGTTGCGGCTTACTCTGCAACCGATTCGCCTCAATCCTCCCGAGGGTTTGCAGGACCAGGCGCTTTGGCGGGCAGTCCGCCGCGGATGGTTTAACTCCTGGCAGGCGAGCGCCCGGTGGGGCGAACAGAACCGTCCCTTCAGCGCGCCGGCCGGCATTTTTGCCAACAACGTGATCAGCGACCCGGTAAGTTTCGCCCTGCCCTTTTATGCCGACCCGGCCTTTTGGATCCCGAAAGTGGCTGGAATCTCCGTAATCGGCCTGGTGCGGCAAACGGCGGAGTGGTGGATGGACGATCGCACTTCCGCGGACGGTGTGGTCTCCGGTTACTGGGACTATAAAGAGTTTCTTGATGCGAACGCGGGACCGTTGATTGCCGCCTGGGATTACGTGGAGGCAACCGCCGACCTCGATTGGCTTGGCGGGCGGATTGCGCAACTGGAGCATATTGCCGACTACTACCTCCGGCGCGACGTGGACGGCGATGGGATGGTTGAAGCGGTCCAGAGTGGAAACGCCGGCACGCTGCACCAGCCAGCACGCTCCTGCAACTGGTTTGACGCTATAAACTGCGGCCACAAAGACGGCTACTCGAACGCCATGATTTACCGCGCGTGGCGATGCCTCGCCGATCTGGAAGCCAAGCTCGGGCGGAAACAGAAGCAGGCCCGTTATCACCAGGCTGCCGGTCGGCTTCGTGCCGCCTATACGAAGGCGTTGTACAACCCGGACACGGGCTGGCTGGGCTGGTGGAGAAGCAAGGACGGAAGACTTCACGATTACGCGACTCCCATTGTGAACGGCATGGCCATCGAGTACGGCCTTGTGGAGCCGGGTCTGGCGAAGCAGATTCTTCGCCATCTCTGGAACAAAATGAGTGCAGTCGGGTTCAAGCGCTTTGATTTGGGGGTGCCCTGTACGCTGATTCCGGTTCGCCGGGAGGACTACCTGCTTCCGGACTCGCTGGGTTGCCCGAAGCGCGCGGATGGGAGCGATACTTTTGAGCAATACGAAAACGGCGGCATTACGGCCGGCCACGTCTTGCACTTTCTGGCTGCGCATTATGTAATCGGGGAGCCTGAAAAGGGAGATATGGTTCTGAAAGCCATGGCGCAGCGGCAGGCCAGCGTTGGGTTCCAGGATGGGGTGCAGAACAAGTACCCCCTGGGCATTGACTGGACGACGTGGGACGGCAGCCCTTGCGGCTACGAAGGATACCTTGCGGATGTTTATTTCTTCCTTCAGGCGGTCCTGCTGCGCGAGCCGGTATTTCGCCGCCGCTATTATCGTCCGCTCACAGGCGTCTGAAACGAATAGCGGTGCGTCCGGACCGGGAGTGCGGCGGGTGAAAGCTTTCGCCATGAAACGCATGAGCCGCAGGTCGAGCCGGTGTTACACCTGGGAAGTTCTTCTCGGGGCAAGCGTTCTGGCGCTGCTGCTCTTTGCCGCGGTTGGAAGGGCGGAAACCGCAGCGCAACACTTTCAACTTGCTACTCGGTTGGCGCAGCAGGGTAAGGTTCAGGAAGCCGAACAGGAATACCAGCGTGGCCTCACCCTTGATCCCAATTCCGCTGACGCTTACAACAACCTGGGGGTGCTCTACTTCGAGCAGCAGCTTTTCAATCGCGCGGCCGGGACTTTCCGCAAAGCTTATCACCTGCGCCCGGGCGATCCGGAGTTTGGATTCAATTTGGGCCTGGCGCTTTTCAAAGCCGGCAGTCCCCAGGAGGCCATTGGCCCTTTGCGGGCGGCGCTCCATTCCCCACAGCACGCCGCCGAGGCACAGTTCCTGCTGGGAACATGCTACTTTGAGCTGAAACGGTGGCCGCAATCGATCCTGCACTTGGAGGCAGTTCAGAAGAAACGACCGGACGACGAAAAGATCTTTTTTCTCCTCTACAACGACTATCGCAACATGGGTGAGAAGGACAAAGCGTTGCAGGCCGCAACGCAACTTCTGGAAATACACCCCGACTCTCCGTTTGTGTATGAAATGCTGGGCGAGGCCCGCGATGCCGCCAACCAGCCTCAGCGGGCGGAAGCTGATTTCAAAAAGGCCATCGCAGCCGCCCCACACACCCCGGAACTCCACTTTCTACTCGGCTACCTTTACTGGCGATGGAAGAAATATCAGGAAGCGATCGCTCCTCTGAATTCGGAAACGCAGATCAGTCCGAATTTTGCACCACCTTATTACTACCTGGGGGACATCGCGATTCGCCAAGGCAAGCCGGAAGAAGCCTTGAAGTACTTTGAGAAAGCGCTTCAGCTTGATCCGTCCTATGCGGAAGCCAGCCTGGGAATGGGGCAGGCTTATGCCAAAATGGGCCAATTTAAGAAAGCAGCGCCACTCCTACAGCAGGCAGTCATGCGCATGCCCCGGAATGCGGAAGCCCACTACTGGCTGGGGCAAACACTGATTCGTTTAGGTCACTCCGGGGAGGGAAAGAAAGAACTCGAGGAAGTCAATCGAATCAACAACGCGCGTATTACAAACGCTCTGAAGCGTGAGCGTTCGGGCGGGATTTCAACCTCCCAGGCAGCCCCACCCCGGTAGTGCAGCGCCGGGCCCATGGCAGAAAGAATTGGCGAAAGGCGGAAATGGCTGGACCGATCTTAATCGTTTGCCTCAGGCTCGTGACGAGAGAAA
>JAKASH010000078.1 GCA_021828225.1 Acidobacteriota bacterium
CGCGTCAAAGATCTTCCCGGCGTGCGTTATCACGTGATTCGCGGCACGCTGGATTCGGCGGGAGTAGCGGATCGGCGTCAGGGGCGGTCGAAATACGGTGCGAAGCGTCCCAAGGCTTCCTGAGCGTTTCCTCGCACGCGTCGGATTGGAAAGCTCACGAGGAATGCAAAGGAGAATGAAGAAGCGATATGCCGCGTAAAGGTTATGTGGAGCAACGAGAGGTCAAGCCGGATGCGCTTTACGGCAATCCGCTGGTGGAAAAGTTTGTGAACTGTGTCATGTACGATGGCAAGAGATCGACGGCGCAACAGATTGTTTACGATTCCTTTGACCTGATCAAGGAGCGGACCAACGATGATCCGCTGAAGGTATTTAAGAAGGCTCTGGACAACGTTAAGCCGGCGCTGGAGGTCAAGACTCGCCGCGTGGGTGGCGCGAACTATCAGGTTCCGGTTGAGGTGAACCGTAATCGGCAGACTTCGCTGAGTATCCGCTGGATTATTGGCTATGCAAGGGCACGCGGAGAGAAGTCGATGGTGGAGAAGCTTACCGGAGAACTTTTGGACGCCTCGAATAATCGCGGTGGCGCCGTTAAGAAGCGGGATGACACGCACCGCATGGCGGAAGCCAATAAGGCCTTTGCTCATTACCGCTGGTAACCCTGGATAATCAGGGCCAACATGGACAGGACGGGATGTGATTCGGCCTCGAATCACGATCCGTCTTGTGGGTCGTGTCCAGCGACCCTCAACGCCAACTGGATCTTAAGAAATGCGTGGTCCTCTCCTCATCGAGGAGGGATCAGCAGGTAGTTTTGTCGGATAATAGGATTATGCCAAGAGTTGTACCGCTAGAAAAAACTCGGAACATCGGCATCATGGCCCACATCGATGCCGGAAAGACCACCACCACGGAGCGGATTCTCTTCTATACGGGAATCACTCACAAAATGGGTGAGGTGCATGAAGGCACCGCCGTCATGGATTGGATGGAGCAGGAGCAGGAGCGTGGGATCACCATCACTTCTGCTGCCACCACCTGTTTTTGGAATAATTACCGGATAAATATTATTGATACACCAGGCCATGTGGATTTTACGGTGGAGGTTGAGCGGTCGCTTCGAGTGCTGGACGGAGCCATCGCCATCCTGGGAGCGGTGGAGGGAGTTGAGCCACAAACAGAAGCAGTTTGGCGGCAGGCGGACAAGTATCGCGTTCCTCGGATGGTTTTTGTAAACAAGATGGACCGAGTTGGTGCTGATTATGAGGCCTGCCTCACACAGTTGCGCTCCAAGGTTCATGCAAATCCCATCCCGATCCAGTGGCCGATCGGGTCGGAAGACAATTTCCAGGGTGTGGTCGATCTTATTCAGCAGAAGGCCTATATCTGGAAGGAAGAAACTCTGGGAGCCAAGTTTGACGTCGAAGACATTCCCGAGAATCTTTTGGAAGCCGCGCGGAAGCACCGTGAGCAGATGATCGAAGCTTTGGGAGAGGTTGACGATTACATCCTTGAGAAGTACGTTCACGGCGAGGAAGTTTCGGACGAGGAAATACAGGCAGGTCTCCGGCGTGCCACCATCGGCCTGAAGGCGGTCCCGGTCCTTTGTGGTTCGGCGTTCAAGAATAAGGGGGTACAGACCCTGCTCGACGCCGTCGTGACTTATCTCCCCTCCCCGGTTGACATTCCTCCGATTGAAGGCGTTAACCCCGCAAACGAAGAAGAAAAAGTCGTCCGGCCCGCTGCAGACAACGAGCCCTTTTCTGCTCTGGTCTTTAAGATTATGACCGACCCCTTTGTTGGCCAACTCGCCTTTATGAGAGTCTATTCGGGGTCGCTTCGAAGTGGCGACACAGTTTATAACCCGCGTCGTGACCGGCGCGAGCGCATCGGACGATTGCTTAAGATGCATGCCAACAAGCGCGAGGAGATCAGCGAGGTTTTTGCGGGTGATATTGCGGCTGCGGTCGGGCTCAAGAGTGTTTCGACGGGCGATACCGTGTGCGACCAGTCGGCCCCGGTGGCTTTCGAAGCAATGGAGTTTCCAGCGCCTGTCATTTCGGTGGCGATCGAGCCTAAGACGAAAGCCGACCAGGAGAAGCTTGCCGGCTCTCTTGGGAAATTGATGCAGGAAGATCCTACTTTCCATGTGCATACTGATCCCGACACCGGCGAGACACTGATTTCCGGCATGGGTGAACTCCACCTGGAGATCCTGGTGGATCGCATGATGCGGGAGTTCAAAGTGGGCGCTAATGTCGGACGCCCGCAGGTGGCCTATCGGGAAACCATCAGTAAGGCGAGTGAGGCAGAAGGGAAGTACGTCCGCCAAACGGGTGGCCGGGGACAGTATGGCCACGTGGTTCTGCAGGTCGAGCCGCTACCGCACCCTGATCCGGCCGCCATTGCCGATCTGACTAAAAAGAAGTCTACCAACCGTTTTGATGCCGATCTTCAGTTGCTGTTCATCGACGAGATTGTCAGCGGAGTGGTGCCGCGAGAATATATCCCCGCTGTTTACAGCGGAGTCCGTGAGGCGATGGAAGGTGGAGTCCTTGCCGGGTATGAGATGACCGGCGTTCGGGTTAAGCTGACCGACGGCTCCTATCACGAAGTGGATTCCTCGGAAATCGCCTTCAAGATTGCTGCTTCCATGGGGTTCAAAGAGGCTGCGAGGCGGGCTCGTCCGATCTTGCTGGAGCCGGTAATGAAGGTTGAAGTGGTGGTTCCTGAGGAGTATATGGGCGACGTGCTGGGCGACCTCAGTTCTCGCCGCGGGCGCATTGAAGGCATGGAAAAGCGCGGCTCAACACAGATTATCCGGTCCATTGTGCCGCTTGGGGAGATGTTCGGCTATGCAACGGATCTCCGTTCCCGCACTCAGGGTCGTGCTTCATACTCAATGCATTTTTCGCGATATGAGCCGGCTCCAACCTCGATTTCGGAAGAGGTGGTGGCTCGTGTTCAGGGGCGCGTGGTAGGGAAGTAGCGCGGAGCTAAACGGAGCGATAGCTGAGGTTTTCGAATTCCAATAGTGAGGCGATAGGGTATGGCGAAGGAAAAATTTGACAGGACGAAGCCGCACATGAACATTGGGACGATCGGGCACATCGATCACGGGAAGACGACGTTGACGGCGGCGATCACGAAGGTATTGTCGAAGGAGAATCCGAAGATCCGGTTTCGGGCGTTTGACTCGATTGACAACGCGCCGGAGGAGAAGGCTCGGGGGATCACGATTGCGATTGCGCACGTGGAGTACGAGACGAAGAACCGGCACTATGCGCACGTGGACTGCCCGGGGCACGCGGATTACATCAAGAACATGATCACGGGCGCGGCGCAGATGGACGGGGCGATTCTGGTGGTGGCGGCGACGGACGGGCCGATGCCGCAGACGCGGGAGCACGTGCTTCTGGCGCGGCAGGTGAACGTGCCGTCGATCGTGGTGTATCTGAACAAGTGCGACGCGGTGGAAGACCCGGAGTTGCTGGAACTGGTGGAGATGGAAGTGCGGGAGTTGCTGACGAAGTACCAGTTTCCAGGGGACAAGATTCCGGTGGTGCGAGGCTCGGCGCTGAAGGCGCTGGAAGGGGACGAGAAGTGGGAGAAGTCGATTCACGAGCTGATGGATGCGGTAGACAGTTACATACCGCTGCCGGCGCGGGAGATCGACAAGCCGTTTCTGATGCCGGTGGAAGACATTTTCTCGATCTCGGGCCGCGGCACGGTGGTGACAGGGCGAGTGGAGCGCGGGAAGGTGAAGGTGGGCGAGGAAGTGGAGATTGTGGGTCTGCGGTCGGAGTCCTTCAAGCGGGTGGTGACGGGCGTGGAGATGTTCAAGAAGTTGCTGGACGAAGGGCAGGCGGGAGACAACATCGGAGTGCTGCTGCGGGGGACGGAGAAGGACGACGTGGAGCGGGGGATGGTGCTGTCGAAGCCAGGGTCGATCACGCCGCACACGAAGTTTAAGGCGGAAGCGTATGTGCTGACGAAGGAAGAAGGAGGGCGGCACACGCCGTTCTTTACGGGATACCGGCCGCAGTTTTATTTCCGGACGACGGACGTGACGGGAGTGGCGACGCTGCCGGCAGGAACGGAAATGGTGATGCCGGGGGACAACGTCAGCATGGAGATCGAGCTGATTACGCCGATCGCCATGGAAAAAGGGCTGCGGTTTGCCATCCGCGAGGGCGGCCACACCGTCGGCGCTGGCTCCGTGACCGAGATCATTCAATAAGCGAGCTAAAATGCTTCATCAGAAAATAAGAATTCGGCTGAAAGGTTACGATCACAGAGTGCTGGATCAGTCGGCGGCTGACATTGTTTCTACCGCCAAGCGGTCCGGGGCGCAGGTGGCAGGGCCCGTCCCGTTGCCAACGGTGAAGAACAAGTATTGCGTCCTCCGCTCGCCTCACGCGGACAAGAAATCGCGCGAGCAGTTTGAAATTCGGACGCACAAACGGCTGGTGGATATCCTGGAGCCAACAGCACAAACAATTGATGCGCTGACGAAGCTGGATCTCCCGGCAGGCGTTGACATCGAGATTAAAGCATTTGGGAAGGAGCACACAAAGTAGTTGCAGGGGAGGGTCGCTGAGCGGTCCGTTTGCAACTGCGCTTGCTGTGAAGTCATTATGTTGAAGGCAATTCTGGGTAAGAAACTGGGCATGACTCAGGTCTTCGCGGAAAACGGCGATGTCGTCCCTGTTACAGTGTTGAGGGCAGGCCCCTGCGTGGTGATTCAGCGCAAGACCGCAGCCAGAGACGGATACGATGCGGCCCAAATCGGTTTGGTTGAGGTTCCTCCTCCCCGGCGCGTAACGAAGCCGCTCGAAGGGCATTTCAAGCGTGCCGAAGCGAATCCTGCGCGGTTTCTTCGGGAAGTGCGCCTGGACCAGGAATCGGGTGATGTCAAAGTTGGCGATAAGGTTCTTGTGGACGTCTTTGCGGCTAACGACACGATTGATGTGATTGGGACGTCCAAAGGCCGGGGTTTTGCAGGATTTCATAAGCGGCATCACTTCGGCGGCGGTGGCGGCGCGCACGGATCAATGTTCCACAGGGCGCCGGGATCGATCGGATCGTCGGCGTTCCCTTCCCGGGTTTTCAAGGGAATGCGGGGAGCCGGGCACATGGGAGTCAACCGTGTGACCGTACGGAATTTGCGCGTGGTTCAGGTTTTGCCGGACGATAACGCGATGCTGGTTGAAGGTGCAGTTCCAGGTCCCGATGGCGGTTATGTCGTGGTGCGGAAGGCAAGGGCTCCGCACAAGTAAAATATTGGCAGGCAACAGACGGAAAAGAGTCAGGCGCATGGCGACAGTGGAAGTCAAAAATCTCGAAGGGGAAAAAGTCAAGGACCTCGAACTTGCTGACGAGGTGTTTGCCGCAAAACCCAACGGCAGCTTGCTGTGGGAGGCAACCAGGGCCTATCTGGCGAGCCAGCGCCGCGGGACGCACTCGACCAAGAGTCGGGGCGAAGTTTCCGGCGGCGGCAAGAAACCTTGGCGGCAGAAGGGAACAGGTCGCGCCCGTGCGGGCAGCATTCGGAGCTCTTTGTGGCGTCATGGGTCGATCGCCCATGGACCCAAGCCTCGTGATTATACGATCGAGCTTCCGAAGAAGATGCTGGAAGGTGCGTTGCGGTCGGCTTTGGCGGCGAAATTCCAGGAAAATAAGATGACGGTGGTAGACCGGTTAAGCCTCGCGGAATCGAAAACGAAGTCCTTTGTCGCTGCACTGAATAAACTCGATATTGGGCCCAAGATCCTCGTGGTGAGCGACACGCGGGATCGAAACCTTGAATTGTCTTCGCGGAATGTCGCAGGTTGTGACCTGGTGCGTCACCATAATATTCATGCCTACGATATTCTGAGCCATGATCGGCTGCTGATCTCCGAAGGCGCATTGACGCGATTGCAGGAGGCATTGCGATGAAAAAAAGTGCTCATCTAATCCTTCGCAAGCCCATCATCACCGAGAAGAGGGTGGACTTGAAAGATAGGGCGCGAACGCTCGGCTTTGAGGTCGATCGCGACGCCAATAAGCGGGAGATCATGGAAGCCGTTGAAGAGATGTTCGTTGAACTACGCGATAAGATTGAGTCAGTTCATACGGCGTCCTTCCACGGAAAAGTCCGACGACGGGGTTGGACCAGTGGACGACGTCCGGATTGGAAGAAGGCGTACGTCAAGCTGAGGGCGGGAACCAAGGTTCCTGAATACGCGGAGACCGTTTAGCAAGTTGCTTTTGGGGTGAACGGACGATTATGGGAATCAAAACCTACAGACCGTACACGGAAACACGGAGATACCAGACCGGGTCGAGCTTTGAAGAGCTAACGACTTCGAAGCCCCACAAGCCGCTTCTCGAACCGAAAGATCGCATCTCCGGACGCAACAACCGCGGGAGAATTACTATTTGGCATCGGGGCGGCGGGCACAAGCGCCACTACCGTGCCATCGACTTCAAGCGTGACAAGGTTGGAATTGCGGCCCAGGTGGCGACGATCGAGTACGATCCAAACCGGTCGGCGTTCATTTCGCTTCTGCATTATGCAGACGGCGAGAAACGCTATATTCTCTACCCGCAGGGGCTGAAGGTCGGCGACCAGGTCATTGCCGGCCCGGAGGCCGACATCGTTGTTGGTAATTCGCTGCCGCTGAAAAATATCCCCCTCGGAACCACGGTTCATAACCTTGAGCTTCGGCCCGGAAAGGGTGGGCAGTTGGTCCGGAGTGCTGGAGGTAGCGCACAGGTTGTCGCAAAGGAAGGCGACTATGCCCAGGTGCGACTTCCGTCGGGCGAAGTCCGGCGTTTGCACGTGGACTGTGTGGCAACGGTCGGCCAGGTGGGGAACCTGGACCACGAAAATATCACGATCGGGAAGGCGGGCCGGAAGCGCTGGCAGGGAATCCGTCCGACGGTTCGTGGCGTGGCGATGAATCCTGTTGACCATCCGCTGGGCGGAGGAGAGGGCAAGACCTCTGGCGGCCGGCATCCCGTGACTCCTTGGGGAAAGCCCACACGGGGATACAAGACACGGCAGAACAAGCTGACCGATCGCTTTATTGTCAGGCGACGCGAGAAGAAATAGGGAGGAAAGATTGTCGAGATCGCTCAAGAAAGGGCCGTTTGTGGATGATCATCTGGTCAGGAAGATCGAACTGCTCAACCGGCGGTTCGAAAAGAAGGTGGTCAAAACCTGGTCACGACGTTCGACGATCATTCCTGAGATGGTCGGACACACGATTGCTGTCCATAACGGGAAAAAATTCATTCCCGTCTATGTTACGGAGAACATGGTGGGCCATAAGCTTGGTGAGTTCGCCCCAACGCGGACGTTTAAGGGTCACAGCATGAAGGTTGCGACCGAGCGCACGGCAAGCCCGGCCCCAAGACCAGCGGTTTGAAGCGAGAATCGACGATCTGGAACTAACAATGGAAGCGAGAGCGACAAGTAAGTATTTGCGGGTTTCGCCACAGAAAGCCAGGCTGGTTGTTGATCTGGTTCGCGGGCAGAACGTTAATGCAGCACTGGACACGCTGCGCTTTACGAAGAAGCGGGTAGCGCAAGAAGTCATGAAGATCCTGCAGGCTGCCATTGCCAACGCCGAGCAGAAGTCCGATTCTGTCGATGTTGACGAACTGATCGTTTCCAAGGCTTATGTGAATGAAGGGCCGCGCACAAAGCGCATTCGGCCGGCCCCCATGGGCCGCGCGTATCGATACCAGCGTCGGATGAGCCACATTACGCTGGTGGTCGAATCGCCGGAGACAAAAGAATAACGACTCGGAGCGCATGGCCGCAAGCTTCGGCGTGAGGTTGGCACGAGCGCGGCGCGCAAGGGATTGACGAAGGAGGTTGTTGGTGGGACAGAAGGTACATCCTTACGGATTTCGTCTCGGGAACATCAAGACTTGGAAGTCGCGATGGTTTGCAAAAAAAGGTTATGCAGACCTGCTTCACGAGGATTTGAAGTTGAAGCGCCATCTCAAGGCTCAGCTGAAAAGCGCCGGGGTTTCCTCGATCGAAGTGGAGCGCCCGGGCAATAAGCTGAAGATCACGATCCGTACGGCGCGGCCCGGCATTATCATCGGACGAAAAGGGGCGGAAATCGATCGATTGCGCCAGGAAGTTCAAAGGCGCACAGGACGGGAGGTCCTCCCGATCAACATTCAGGAAGTCCATCGGCCTGAACTGAATGCCCAGCTCGTTGCCGAGTCGATCGCTCTGCAACTCGAAAAGCGCGTGGCCTTCCGCCGGGCGATGCGAAAAGCTGTGGACTCGGCGCTGCGCTTCGGCTGCAAAGGCATCAAGGTTCGGGTTGGAGGACGCCTGAACGGTGCGGAAATCGCACGAACCGAATGGTATCTCCAGGGACGTCTTCCCCTGCACACCCTGCGCGCGGACATTGATTACGGGCTGGCCGAAGCAATGACAACATATGGAGTCATTGGAGTGAAGTGCTGGATTTACAACGGGGAGATCCTCGAGCAGAAGCGCCGGCCAAGCGGAAGGGCGGAGGAGACTGCGAGCCCTGCTCTCCCGGTTGCTTAAAGTGACTGGCGGCCGGATGGATTTGTACAAAGGTAAACCGGACTAAAGGTGAATGTTTCATGTTAATGCCGAGTAAGGTAAAGTTCCGGAAGCAACAACGGGGCCGGATGCAGGGGAAAGCTTGGCGCGGGTCCATGATTTCTTTTGGTGATTACGGGCTGAAAGTCCTTGAGCCTGGCTGGATAACCGATCGTCAAATCGAAGCCAGTCGTGTGGCCATCATGCGCTTTGTGAAGCGCGGAGGCAAGCTATGGATCCGTGTTTTTCCGGATAAGCCTGTGACGAAGAAACCGGCAGAAACCCGTATGGGCAAGGGTAAGGGTGCGCCTGAATTTTGGGTGGCCGTTGTAAAGCCGGGTAGAATCCTGTTTGAAATGGAGGGCGTGACGGAGGCGGAAGCGCGACAAGCCTTCAAGCTTGCGAGTGACAAGCTGTCCGTGCCAACCCGGTTTGTAACACGGCTGGAAACGTCACATTGATTGAGGAGCGCAGCGCGTGAAACTCGAAAAGGACAAGAAATGGAAATGGCCCGCGGAAAACATGCGGGAATGGACTGATGAGGAACTCGAAAACAACAGGGTCCAGTTCGGCCAGCAGCTTCTGCGACTGCGGTTTCAGCTTGTAGGCGGCCAGGGGGATGTTCTCCCTGTCATGCGCCAGCTTCGGAAAGGAATTGCCCGGGTGCGAACGGTACAGCGGGAACGCACCTTGAAGTTGAGCGCTCAGAAGGAAGTTTGAGGTCAGGCGGCCCGCACGGGCATGGAGATAAAGGCAATCGGTGATGCTGAAAAAGAGGCGACAGCAAAAGATCGGGGTGGTCAGCA
>JAKASH010000079.1 GCA_021828225.1 Acidobacteriota bacterium
GGCATGGCTGAAGCCATGCCCCCCCTGAGTCCGGTGGCAATGGTTGCGCCACCCGCGAGAACGGGCCCAAGCATACCACCGAACGCTTTTTCAAAATGAGTTTATAGGCCCCATCAAATCAAATTCCTTCCGTTCTCGCCGCATGGTATTAAAATGTTTATCCCCCACCCTTCCGAAACACACGGATGATCGGACTCGTGGAGCAAACATTATTTTGCGGAGGGACCTCTCATGCGTTTCTTACGCGCGTTCGTTGTTGTCGCACTGCTAGGATTCACTTCGGTTTGCTTCGGGCAGCAGATGCCCGAGGGCCGTCTGATGCGCTTTCCTGACATTTATAAGAACAAGGTTGTCTTCAGCTACGGCGGCGACTTATGGCTGGTATCAAGTTCCGGAGGCGTCGCCCGAAGAATCACCAGCAGTCCGGGGCTCGAGTTATTCCCCAAATTCTCTCCCGACGGCAAGTGGATCGCCTTCACGGCGCAATACGACGGCAACTTCAACGTCTACGTCATGCCAAGCGACGGTGGCCAGCCGCGCCAGCTCACCTATCTGCCGGACGTCGCGAACGTTCCCGAGCGCATGGGGCCGAACAACGAGGTGATCACCTGGTTCCCCGACAGCAAGCGCATTCTGTTTCTCTCCCGCCGTACGACCTTCAACACCTGGTTCGGGCAACTTTACACCGTCAGCATCGATGGCGGCCTTCCCGAGCCTTTCCAGGTGCTGAAAGGCGGGCTGACCTCTTTCTCACCGGACGGCACCAAGATCGTCTACAACCGCATCTTCCGAAACTTCCGCGCCCGGAAGCGTTACCTGGGCGGCATGGCGCAAGACCTCTGGCTTTATGACCTGAAGGCCAACACCATCGAGCAGCTCACGCATTATAAAGGGTCCGACACTTTCCCCATGTGGCACGGCAACACGATCTACTTCACTTCTGACCGCGGCCCCGAAAAGCGGATGAACCTCTACAGCTACGACTTGAGCACGAAAAAGATCACGCAGCTCACGCATTTCACAGAATACGACGTCAACTGGCCAAGCCTCGGCCCGGATTCCATCATCTTTGAGAATGGCGGTTACCTTTACATCTTCGACCTGAAAACCCAGAAGGTTCACAAGATGACGATCTATCTGCCGGGCGACCGCCCTCTGGCGCGACGGCACTGGGTACACGTGAGCAAACTGATCACGAGCTTCGATCTCTCTCCGGACGCCAAGCGAGCGCTCTTCACGGCGCGCGGCGATGTTTTCACCGTGCCCGCCAAGAATGGCAGCATTCGCGATCTCACCCAAACCTCCGGCATCCAGGAGCGGTACGCCACCTGGTCGCCCAACGGCCGCTGGATCGCTTATGTCTCCGACCGGACCGGCGAGAACCAGCTGTACATTAGGCCGCAAAACCCGTCGGGCAAGGAGATCCAGATCACCACGACCAACAAAGTCTTTCTTCTGCCGCCCGTCTGGTCGCCCGACAGCACAAAACTCTTGTATGCCGACTCGACTTTGCATCTTTTCTACGTTGACATCCACACCAAGGAACCGGTTCTGATCACCCAGGGCAAGTACGCCGATCTCGTGGACTACGAATGGTCGCCGGACAGCAAGTGGGTCGTCTACGCGAATACGGCCCGCAATCTCAACAGCACCATCTATCTTTATTCGCTGGCGGACAAGAAAATCACTCCCGTCACCTCAAGCTTTACCAACAGTTGGCACCCGGTGTTCGATCCCGGCGGCAAGTACCTCTACTTCCTGTCCAACCGGACCTACAACGAAGTACTCGGAGTCTACGACACGGAATTCTCGAACCCCAAAGCCACGGGGATTTATGCCGTGACTTTGCGGGCCGACCTGCCGTCTCCATTCGCTCCCCGCAGCGACGAAGCCGCTATTGAAAAATCCCAGCCTTCCGCCGAAACGAAAGCCAAGAGCAAAAAAGAGAAAACCGAGAAAGAAGAAGCATTGAAGAACTTCAGAATTGATCTTCCGGGGATTGAAGGTCGTGTCGTGCCCCTGCCGATTCCGCCGGGCAATTACCAGAATCTCCAGGCCAATACGGATGACGTCTTCTACGTCTCCATGCCGACCCTTGGACTTTCCGGTCCGCTGCCCGGCCAACTGCCTGCCATCCATATTTTCAATATGAAGGAGCGCAAAGACAGCGTTCTGATCGAAAATGCGGACAATTACACGCTCTCCTTCGATGGGAAGAAGCTGCTCTATTCGGCTCCCAAAGCTCCCATTCCGGGCGAGGGCGCCTTCGAGGAGGAAGGCGGCACCCAGCGCGTTTACGGCATCATTGACGCCAAGCCGCCCGAAAAGACGCCTCTCCACGTCGGTGAAGGAGCCCTGAACCTGGCCACCATGCAGATGGATGTCGATCCTCCTGAAGAATGGAAAGAGATCTTCAATGACGTCTGGCGGCAGGAGCGCGACTACTTCTACGAGCCGGCCATGAACGGCGTCAACTGGGAAAAAGTGAGGCAAAAGTACGCGGTGCTGCTGCCCTACGTGGCCGATCGCTACGACTTGAATTACATCATCAGCGAAATGATTGGCGAGCTTGGAAATTCGCACACCTATGTCGGCGGCGGAGACTTTCCCGATCTTCATCCCGTCAATGTCGGCGTGCTGGGTGTCGATTTCGGAGTGGACACCGCTCACGGTCTCTATTTCTTTAAGAAGATCTATCCCGGCCAGAGTTGGGACCCGTCCGTACGTTCTCCGCTCACCTCGCCGGGAGTCAAGGTCAAGCAGGGCGATTATCTGCTGGCCGTGAACGGCAAGTCCTTGAAGGTCCCCGAGAACCCTTACAAGTTGTTCGTGAACACGGCGGAACAGGACGTCACCCTGACCGTCAACAGCAAACCGACGACTGAAGGCGAATGGGATATCCTGGTCAAGCCACTCCGGAGCGAATTAAGCCTCCGCGAGCTCGACTGGATTGAAGCCAATCGCAAGAAGGTCGAGAAAGCAACCGACGGCAAAGTAGGATACGTCTATTTACCCGACATGGAAGCCGCCGGCCTGAACGCGTTCGTCCGGCAGTACTTCCCCCAGATCCGGAAGGAAGGCATCATCTTCGACATTCGGTATAACGGCGGCGGGTTTGTGGATCAGATCATCCTCGAACACCTGCGCCGCATCCTCGTGGGAATGGAAGCCGCCCGCAACTTCAAGAGTGATACCATCCCGGCGAACGTCTTCAACGGGTATATGGTCTGCCTGAGTAACGCATATACCGCGTCGGACGGCGATTACTTCACTTACTTCTTCAAAAAGTACAAACTCGGCCCCGTGATTGGAGAAAGGACCTGGGGTGGCGTGCGCGGGATTCGGGGTTACATCCCGGAGGTTGACGGCGGATACTTCACACGGCCGGAATTCTCGCTTTACGGCCTGGACAGCCAGTGGATCATCGAGAACTACGGCGTCGAGCCGGACATCGTGGTGGACAACCGTCCCGACCTCGTCGTCAAGGGCGAAGATCCGCAACTCGAAAAAGCCATTCAGGTGCTGATGACGGAAATCAAGGCGCATCCGAAAAAGCTGCCGCCGCGCCCGCCGGATCTGCCCGCGTTCCCTACGGGCCCGGCCAACTAGCGGTCTTAACGATTTCGAAGTCGGACCGCTGCCAAGGCCCTTGCATCCTTTGCGCCTCTGCGCCTCGGCGTGAGATTTTTTAGGATACTTGGCGTATCAGGGAGATTCGCGCGCGGGGCGTCAGGGTCCCGATATTCCAGCCAGCTTCAGCCGCTGAGGTTCTCAGGGGCTGAAGGCAGAGCCCTGACCGCCCGCGCGAGGGTACTTGCGTCCCGGCCTCGAAAAGCACGCTTGATCAATAATATAAATTCGTCTATATTGACCTTTTGTAATCATATAGAGGCGGATAGTTTTAACCATGGACTTTCTGGGGGTTCGCCAGGCGGCCCAGCGGCTGGGCGTCAGTTATCCCACCATCAAGCAGTGGATCTACCGGGGCAAGATCCGCACGGTCAAGACGGTGGGCGGGCATCATCGCATCGCTCAGTCAGAGATTGACCGCCTGCTGTTCCAGCAGTCGCGCCCCCAGACGCGACAGAGCGAACGGCCCTCGCTTCCCAAAGCACGGCCGGAGTCTGGAACCGGCCTGCACGAATTCATCAGCGGAAGAAACCAGTTGGTAGGCCGGATTGTCGATCTCCAAACGGTGGGGCTGCTGACAAAAGTGTCGCTCGATGTGGGCGGGCAGATTGTCACCTCCGTCATCACGCGAGATGCCTGCCGTGACCTGAAGCTGAAAGTGGGCGAAACGGCTGCCGCTCTCATCAAAGCCACGGAAGTGATGATCATCCGCCCCAACTGGAAGGTCTCCTGAGGGCTGGAGAACCCGCCAGGGACGGCAACTTAGAGAGACAACGCTTTTTGTAGCCCGAGGCATCACCGCAATTTGCAGGCTTTAATAAACTCGTCAATTGAGGGATTGTGAGAACCACAAAATACTCCGGGATCGCACTGCTCATCGTCGCGCTGATGGTTGGAGCGTCCGCGTGCAGCACCCAAACCCGCTCCGGCAAATCCGCCGCACAAAAGAAAACCATTGTGGTGTCTGCTGCGGTCAGCTTGCAAAATGCTTTTGTCAAAATCGCGAATCTTTACACTACCCGGACCGGCGCAAAAGTCGATTTCAGTTTTGGAGCATCGGGAGACCTGGAAAAGCAGATTGAAGCGGGCGCTCCCGTCGATATCTTTGCCAGCGCGGGCGAGAAGGAGATGGACGCACTTCAGGCCCAGTCGCTGATCGAGCCCGGCACGCGGGCAGACTTCGTCGGAAATGTGCTGGTCCTGGTTGTTCCCGCCGATTCAAAGCTCAAGCTCGATTCATTCCGCCAACTGGCCGAGCCGCAAGTGAAGAGGCTCGCGGTCGGCGATCCCAAGACCGTTCCGGCCGGGTTCTATGCTCAGCAGGCGCTTCAAAACCTTCACCTCTGGTCGAGGCTCCATTCCCGGCTGATTTTTGCCGAGGACGTTCGCCAGGTGCTCGATTACGTGATGCGCGGTGAAGTTGATGCGGGCATCGTCTATTCAACCGACGTCATGATTGCGCATGGCGAGGTCAGGCAGGTGGCCGAAGCGCCCGCCGGCACTTACGGTCCGGTCCGGTATCCGATCGCCGTCGTCAAGGGCTGTGCGCATCCCGAAGCTGCAAGGCAATTCGTCAAACTGATTCTCAGCCCGGAGGGCCAGGGCATTCTCAAGAGTTACGGCTTCCAGGCGGCCAAAGCGCAATGATCTGGTCCGCTTTCAAGTTATCAGTTCTGGTGGTGAGCGTCGCGACGGTGGCCATCGCGCTGGTCGGCACCGCGCTGGCCTTTGTGCTGGCCCGGCGGGAATTTCGCGCCAAGGAGTTCCTCGACTCCCTGGTCACTCTGCCTATGGTTCTGCCGCCCACGGTCACCGGCTACTATCTGATTGTTCTGCTCGGCCGGCGCGGCCTGCTGGGCCGGTATATTTTCGCACTGACGGGCTGGACGGTGGCTTTCACCTGGGAAGCCGCGGCCATCGCCGCCGGAACGGTTGCGCTACCGCTGATGGTCAAGTCGGCGCGCGCCGCGCTGGAGTCGATCGACCGGCGCTACGAACTGGTCTCCTTCAGCCTGGGCAAAAGCGAGTTTGAGACGTTCTTCCGCGTCACGCTGCCACTCGCTTCGCGCGGCATTCTGGCCGGCGTGGTTCTCAGCTTTGCGCGAGCGCTCGGCGAGTTCGGCGCCACGCTGATGCTGGCCGGTAACATCCAGGGCAAGACGCAGACCATGCCGCTGGCCATTTACGAGGCTTTCATTTCCGGCGAGGACGGAAAGGCGCAGATTATGGCGGTCATCCTCACGGTCACCTCGATTGCGGTCATCTATCTGACCAATGTTCTGACCCGTCCGCCGAAGGCAGCTTAGCCATGCTGGACGTTGCCATCAAAAAACAGTTTGCCGCCAACGGGCTTCGCAGCTTTGCGCTCGATGTCGCTTTCGCGGCCAACCAGGGCATCACGGTGGTCTTTGGCTCATCGGGTTCGGGGAAGACAACCACGCTGCGATCGATTGCCGGAATGGTGATGCCGGATGCGGGCAGAATCTCGCTGGGCAACGCCGTCTATTTCGACTCCGCCGCCCGCGTCAACATCTCCATGCAGAAGCGCCGCGTGGGCTTTGTCTTTCAGGACTACCTGCTGTTTCCGCACCTGACCGCAGCCGAAAACGTTGCTTACGGGGCCAAGGCACAGAACGATCGCGCCCGGCGGCAGCACGCCGCGGAAATGCTCAAGATGGTTGGGGTGGATTACGCCGCCGACCGCCGGCCCGACCAACTTTCCGGCGGCGAGCAGCAACGCGTGGCGCTGGCCCGCGCGATTGCCTCCGATCCCGTCATTCTGCTGCTCGACGAACCGCTCTCGGCCGTCGATGTCCAGACGCGCTCGAGGCTGCTGGATGAAATCGTCGAAGTCCAGCGCAAGACAAGCATTCCTTTTATCTACGTCACGCACAGCCCTGCCGACGCGGTCCGCATCGGCGACCACCTGTTGCTGATGGCGGAGGGCCGCATCGTCCAGCAGGGAAAACCGCTGGAGGTCTTCAACGCGCCGCTCAACGTTCCGGCGGCTCGCGTGGTGGGAACGGAAAATATCCTGGTGGGGCGGGTTGCCGCGCATCAGCCGGAGGAGGGCATCAGCATCGTGGACCTCGGCCCGTGCCAAATGGTCATCCCCCCCAGCCCGCTTCCCGAGGACAGCCGCGTCACGCTCGGCATCCGCGCGGAAGACATCATCATTTCCCGCGAGCGCGTCAGCCGCACCAGCGCCCGCAACCTTCTGGCCGGAACCGTCAAGCACCTGCTGCGCGACGAGGAGAGCGTGGAACTAGTCGCCGACTGCGGCGTCGATCTCAAAGTGCGTATCACTCCGCAAGCCACCCAGGCGCTCGAACTCGCTCCCGGCGTGGAAATTTACCTCTTGATCAAAGCCAACGCCTGCCGCCTGCTCAGTTGAACAGCCTACAACCCAACATAAGACTCAGTGCAATTGCCGGGAAAGAAAAGTCAACTTGCGCGTTTGAGGCGCTTGAACCCGTCGATGATGAACATTCGCATCAGGACCTGGTAGGGAACGCCGCGCGCTTCCGCTTCGGCCTTGAGTTCTGTGATCAACTCCGGATCGAGCGCCACCGAAGTCGGTTGCTTGCAAGACTCTTTCCGCCTCTTCATTGCGGCCTTTATTTTTGCCGATTCAAAGCTGACCTTTCGGTATTCGGTTTCATTCTTCACGTAGCGAGCCATAAAACTTTCTCTCCAAAGATAGTGTACGACACTATACGCTTGGCTAGCCACGGGCCACAGTCAACGCCTTCCTGACCATGACCCCTTTGATGCAGGACGAGTCCACGGTTAACCTGAAATTCGCCTGACCGTGACTCTCAACCCATCACCGAGGCAAGTTGCTGCCGCATCCTGCCGCGTGCAAACCTGCCCTCCAAGCAAAGCTTGTTCGCTTTATTGCCGCAAGGCTTCCTGCAAGCGAGGTAGGTATAGATCTTCCTGGAGGCCGAAAAGAAAGGGAACAGCTCTAATGCCATTCGGTTCCAAAGTAATTCTGATGAGCTGCGTGGCATTAGGATCGAGTACGATGATTCTTAGCTGAGTGTTCCAGAGCTGTGAAGCCTTGAGCCGAGTCAGGACGTCGTAATCCCGAAACGAGTAACCAACGAAAACACAAGACTCCGCCGACATTAAACACCGCTGAAGGTAGTCGTAAGCTGTGAAGTAAGGGTCATCGATTGCGACTTTTCTAGTCGCTGGATAGATAAGGACATTCTCAATAGCAGGGTCATTCTGTGCGTAAACCGGGCGGACCTTAATTACCCGGTGTCCTTGCCTGACCCAAGTCGTCGATCCGTGCAGTTTGAAGAGCACAACGGTTTTATCACCGGACGAGGCCTGAGTAGACAACCCATCGAACGCCGAGCGATCCCAGTAGTATTCCATCCCAAACGGGTCGTTAACGAAACCATCAACAAGCTTAACCTTCTCCCAGTTGCAGAACTCCTCAACGGCTGGATCGTAGTTTGTGGTAAATACCACCCACAGATTCGGGGTCGGAGAGACCGTCGCAAAAAGCCTTTCATAGTTTTGTATGGCGAAAGAGTTAAGGATCAACGCCCGATAGTGCTGGAACACCTTCTGCTTGACCCAATCGGCTGTCCTTCTCGCGCTGGAGGGTAATCTGTTCAGTACCTCTCGGATTGCGTCGTCGCGAATCAATGAAGTCTCCAGCTGCGGGGAAGCAGTTCTTATGGCGCCCATAACCGGTTCAGGAGACAGCCCTGGAAGATAGTCCTTGGATGCCAGGGCATCCAATTCCTGAAGCAGGAATTCAAGATCCTTCTGCTTGCTGACTATCGCCTCGAAAAGGTGCTTGTCTGGGGGGCTGTCCCTCATTAGGCTATCGACAAACTCACCCATGAGCATCTTGTCTAAGGGTTTGCTTGCCCCAGCTCCGAGGAAAACCAAGCCGCGGGTTCCGACAATCTTGGCTCGTCCATCTCGTGTCTCCTGAAGATTGCGATAGCAAGTGTAGCGACAATCGCAGCCACATTCTACAACGAAGCAATATATGGTGTTATAACGAGACTACGAAAATCTTGTTCGTTTCCACAGCAGCACGGCGCCGGCGACGAGGAGGGACAGGGTGGCGGCCAGCAGGACAATAATCCAGACGGGGTGCAGGGCGATGGGCGGGCGATGGGTTCCGTGGGCCAGCCAGACAAAGATTCCGACGGCTGCGACGACGATGGCGACGTCCCACCACCGCCAGCCGTGCGCCCGCGCCGCCATCACGTCTTCGCCAGCCTGCGAGCGGAAGACCTCATCTTGATCCAGACCATAGCGGTCGCACTCGCGTTCAATCGCCTCGCTCCACGACACGTGTTCGGCGGCGGGCGCTGCGGCACTGCTGATGGCCAGCGCGCCCAGAATCATCACCACCGACCCGGCAACTACCATCACCTGCGCTGCCGTGCCGCGACCGGCCAACTCGCTGAAAACCAGCGCGCCCCACGCCAGTCCCCAAAGCTGGTTGGTGTTGGAGAGCGGAATGCCGCGCCCGATGCCGATATACTTTGCGGCGTATTGCTGGAATAGGTCGCCCAGCACCCAGCAGAAGCCTCCCAGGAACAGCCAGAAGAGCGCCGGGCGCGCTTTCGCCAAGTCAATGAGCACGGGGTGCAGGCCGCCGCGACGGCGCCCTCCACGCCGTC
>JAKASH010000080.1 GCA_021828225.1 Acidobacteriota bacterium
TCGGGAGGCGGCAATAAACGCGGCAGTGCGAAAATCTCGCAAACTAATCGCTCTGAGGGCGATCAGATTCTTCCGTGGGTTCAGGACGGGGACTCAAGGGGGCTTTCCCGGGCGGGAATTCGGCGGTTATGAGAATCGAGGGTTTCGAAGAACGGGCCAGAATGGTGGTGCTAAGCCGCTTTTCGATGAATTGTTTGTAAAACCTAAGCTTGGACTTGCACCAGGAAAACACAAGGACGCCTCCCGAAACCAAGCCCGTGGTGAAAGATAAAATCAGCCCGATCCAACTGCTCATGCTGGCACTACTCCGCTTTGCCGCTAGGAACTGAAGATCCACGGTGAGAGAGCAACTCAGCACAAAATCCCAGTACCATCACGATGTGATTTATATCACGCAGACTTTCAGTATAACAGTGGCAGCGGCGTTACTGCCAATTTAACAACTGCCTCAACCTTTCGCATGGCTGCTCCCCATGAGGCGACGCTGATTCACCACCTCGAGGATCAGCCTGGCACTTCACCGTGCGAGATGGGAAGCCGTTGCAGTTTTCCCAGTCAGGGGAGTTCGGGTTAACTCGATTGGCAGGTCGTGTGGCTCGATCATCTGGTACTTGTGGACGGGAGCGCCGTCGTCCACAAGCACCATCGCACGGGAAAAGGGCCGATCCGGACCGAGCAGGTTACCGGACTCGCACAACAGGGACTGCAGCGCGGGGCCGGAACAGACGGAGGTTAATGGCGGCGAGCCGATCCTCGATAAATTGCCTATACAACCTGAGACTGGCCCTGAACTGCAAGAAGGCCAGGACAGTCCCCAACGCGAAGCCGGATGCGAAAGCCAGAGGTAAATGCAACCATAAGTGCATACTTGCCTTTCTCCTCCCTGAACCACGACAGGCATCTCATTGCCAGACCGCTCTAATAAAACATTTTCCAGGATAAGCATGCAGTGACTTATATCACATACCAGACTAGCCACATGTTTACTTTGCAGTTAATGGCTGCCGGGCCTTTTGCTTTTTGCGACGCCTTCACGCGAGTTGCAAGCGGTTGCACATTATGCGCACAAGTTTGAAGACGCAGGAGGCCGAACGAAAGCAGGGAATTGGCGATTACGGACAGGCTAACTCATCTGGAACCAGTGTATTGGCCCTGCTTTCTACGAATCCGGACCTGTGCGCCAAGACCACAGACCACGGTGCGACAGGTCCGGCGAATCCCAGAGAAAATCGCCGCGGACAAAGACAGGTACAGGAATGATGCAGGCCACCTTCCGCGCAAACCGAATCAGGAACTGATGGGCCGTAGGACGGCTGTTCTTAGAAGGACCGGGCCCACGAGTCCGGATTCCAATAAGGGAGAATTTTTATCGAAATGCTTCCAGGTGGTGAAGGTGATCCGCCCGCCTGGAGGCTTGGGCTTCCCTTCAACATACCAGGCCGGCAACTTCTTGATTGGTCCGCCGAACAGGCTGCGCGTCTGTTCGTACTCGTTCTCGGGAGGCAGATGCTCGTCGCCGATCAGGCGGTTCGGCCAGAGGTTGGTGACCAGAACCTCCAGATTGTTCTCTCCGGGACGGACTGCTTCGGTGACATCCACCCGGCGTGGCGGCCTCCACAGAACGCCAAGACTTTTACCGTTCAGACGGACTTCCGCAAAGACTTCCACCCGCCCCAGGTCAAGGTAGAGGCGCTTGCCGCCCGCCATCGCGTTATTTGCAACGTGAAACCTGTTCGTGTAGGTCGCTGTGCCCGAGAAATACCTCACGCTTGCTTCCGCGTGCCGATGCAGGGAAATCAGCTCCGGCAAGGTCACCTCCGGCGGGGCTCCCAGGTTGGGCGGGAAGCTGACATGCCACGGCCCCCGGATTTCCCGCGGAGCATCGATCCCCGAAATCTGCATCGACGAAGCCCCACCTGAATTTCTGTGCAGGGCGTAGCGGCCGTTCTGCCAGATGAGCAGTTCCGGTTTCCCGTTGCCCGCCAGTTCAAGTGCAGGAGGCTCCTCCGGCTTGGGGACTCCGGCTTCCACCATTTGCGCGATCCGTCCCTGGTCCAGCGCCTCCGTGAACAGCTTGGGCTCGCTCATCGAACCATGGAAATAAGCGGCACCGTCGCGCTCAAACGCCTCGCCAAGACCCGGGTGGACCACATGATCTGATTTCTTGCCGTGCTGGACCAATTTGCCGTCCACGTAGAGCGACGGGACGCCGGCGTTGTACACGACTACCAAGTTTGTCCAGCCTGAAAGCGGCATGCGAGCCACGACGACCGGCGAAGGCCTGCCGTCCGACCTTTCATACACAATGACGCCGTCGCGGCCTGCCGTCAGTCCAGAGGCTGCGTGTCCCTTTCCGTAGATCACACCGCCGGCTGGAGGGTAGATGACGAAACTCTCCGGAGTGAAAAACGAACTGATCCCCGTCGGGGCGCCGCCGGGCGGAAGACCCAGATCAACCTCCGGCTTCACCCAGACACCGATTGTGAAATTGTTCGTCACGTCACGATAACGCCCGGGTTGCAGTGCCGGGAAGGACTTTGTCCCCGCCAGCGCGGCGCCATTTCGAGTGATCGCCTGAAGCCGCCGCGTTTCAGCCGGTGAACGGAATACGACGAAGAGCGACCCCGCAGGACCCAGCCGCAGAGGTAAGCGGACGCCTCCATCAACCAGATCGTAGACCTCGGCCGGAGTGATCTCGCCGGTCTCAGGGTTCCAGACCTCCGGCCGTTTGCTCTCCACGCGGAAGGTGCAAACCAGTTCTTCCGATTGCCGCCGGCGATTGGCGACAAAGTAGATGTCCGCGTCGCCTGTCCGCCGATGAATGTAGTTGATCGGCGCATCGCCTGAGCGGGATGTGAAATCGAAATCGGGCTTGATGTTCAGCTTGCCCAGCACCGCCGTCATCGGCTGTCTCCAGAACACCCGGCCCTTGCCGAAAGACCTTTCCGTCGAAGTGGTTCCGTCCAGATCGCCCCAGACTTCGCTCGCAATCGCTTGTAACTCCAAATCGCTTCCCGGATACCCGGTGAGTCCCGGCGCGCGCTCGGGCTTGGGGCCCACCACAACGGCGCCGTCTCGCACCAGGTCGCGAATCTTGCGCAACAGGTCCAGGGTAATCGCCCTGTCCTCCGGAAGCACCAGCAGCCGGTAGCTCATTCCGTCGGGCAGGACGATATGGCCGCTTTCAGCCTTCATGCGATTCAGAATTCCTTCCGCATCCGTGACGTCATAGTAGTAACCGAGCGGCGGAGTAGGATTCAGTTGATCTGGCAGGACCGGCGTATCCACGGGAACTTCCACGCCCGCGAAGTAAACGAGGTCGGCCACCGTGAGCCCCTGCCGGAGTAAGTGCTGGCAGCGATTGACGTAGTCGAGCCAGGCGGACTCGCGGACAAACCAGGTGTTGGTACGCGAGTGCATCCATCCCCACGGTCCCATGGTCATTCCCGGCCGGGCGGTAGGATGCGGCTGCATGGCATAGACGTGGAAAATGAACTCATTCAGGCCCTGGGTGTACATCCAGTCCCCCTGCCCTTTCATGGCGTAGGGGTATTCCTGCCACTTGGCAAACATCGGGGCCCCGGTATAAGACTCGGCGCCCACAATCGGCTTGCCGTAGACGTGCCCAATGGAACTTGCCAGCTTGATGCTGTAGTGGTTGCCGCGGCCCACCCAGAACTCGCCCATGGGGATGTCCAGCTTTGAGCCTGCCTGGATCTCCTCAAAAGGCCCGCCGCTATAAGGCTCCGCATAAGCCTTCAGGCCGTGCTGGTGGCACAATTCGGCAAAGCGGCCATAGTAGTAGTCGTCCATCAGGTCGGCGTCCGTTCTGCGAATATCCCAGAGGAACCGGTCTGACATTTCTCCGCTGCCTACCACACGGCCCGTCATCGCCGGCAAATACTTGCGCAGGCCATATCCGCGACGCCGCTGGAACTCCTGCGGGTACTCTTCAGTCCAGGTCTGCATGCCCACTTCGTAACTGTCAATGGTGGCTCCGGCCTGGCCCTTGGAGGCAAGCGAACTCAGCGTTGGCAACAACTCTCCGAAGAAGTGGTTGAAATGATAATCGTAGGCCGCGCGGCTGTACTTGTTGCACTCGAGCCCCAGGCCGCCATCCGGCGCCGGGTGGTTTTCGACGCCGGTCGTCGTCTGTCCCATGCGGAGAATCGTCCAGTTGCCGGCGGGCGCCTGCCATTGCAGCCGGCCACTGCTGTCCATGTGCCGAGTGATATCCACGACTGAAGCGGGATCAATCACGGAGCCTTTCGGGACAGCACCCGTCGGGCTGTAAGGCTTCTGCCCTTCCCGGTGAGCGAAGTTGGCTTTCAGAGGCCAGTCCAGGATTCGCACAGCACCGGACATCCGGATCTCGGCAATGCTGTCCGGCCCTGAGGAAACCAGGCGAAAATACTTTGCCCGCGTCAACGGGAAATTTACGACCGCGGGGACTTCAATCGGACCTCGGGGACGCACCACACCCAGATCGCACACCTTCCGAAACTGAGCACCATCGTCAGAGGCCTCAAGGGCCATTGAGGGGAATCGAAAGGAGTGTCCGGCATTACGAGGGACCGTCGTATAAACCTCGATCGACCGCGCGGCGTAGGGTTCAGCAAACTCGAGCTGAAGATACGCGGGCTGGCCAGCGGAGGCGGGGCGGATATCCACGCCCTTCGAAAGATCGCCGTCGTTCAACAGGCTCGCATCGACCTCGCCACTGCTTGAAGTAACATAGCTGAGCAGATCCTTCAGGGGCCGTTCCTCGCCCTCGAGTGACGGGAACGCCAGCACCAGGGCGTCGCGGTAGTAATCGCGCTTCTTATAGGGCTCCGGCAACTGGACGTCGATCTCTTTGCCGCCGGCAACGTGGGTTTCGCTCCAGGTCAGTTGCTGCATGGAAAGCTCCGGAGTGATCCAGGGCCCGCCACTCGAAGACCAGCCGGGGCAGTTCATCATGTCGTACTCCAGCCCCAGTCGATCGGCCTCCGCCATCGCGTGCTGCAGGAGATGAAGCCACTCCGAGCTGCCGTAATTGACCGGACCCTTGGGAATGCCCGTGCCAACCTGGAAGATCTGAAACCCTCCGATGCCCGCCCGGTGCATCGCCTCGAGGTCGCGTGTAATCCCGTCGCGAGTGATGTTCCCATTCATCCAGTGCCACCAGGTCTTGGGGCGAGCGGAAGCCGGCAGGCTTCGGAAAGCCGTCTCCAGCGATTCCTCCCCAGCGGCATCGGCGGCAAGGGCGACGTGCGGTCCTCGAACAACCAGCGTGAGCGTTCCGGCGGCAAAGCTCTGCATAAAGGTTCGACGCTTCATCTCAATCCTCCTGTGTGTGCAGCCGTAAGCGCCGCTGGTTGCAAGGCTCCCAGCGACGGCGGCAACATCAGATGATTTCAGAATGAAATTGAAAACCGGTTAGCCATCCCCACGACGACTTCGTGGTGATCATCGGCGGGAGACGGCGCAAAAGCCGGCCGATCCTTGATAGACTCTGTGCTTTCTTCGATTACAACGCGCTTGCGTGCGAAATCACGTAAATGGCAACGAGCAAGACCAGAACGCCCGCCCAGGAATAGCCATACGTCCGGCGGCTGGCGCCCTTCCACTCGCCTGTTGCCGCTCCCCAGACATTGGCGGCCGTGATATTCATCGCCATGAACAGCGGCCAGCCAAGCACCGCGCCCAGGGCGCCCAGGCCGGTGGCTCCCATGCCGTAAAACGCAATCCCAAAGAACCACACCGCGCCCATCAGGACAGCTCCCAGCCAGTAATTGGCGGAGACATCCGCCTGGGTCAGCACGCCCCAGGTGCGGTTCTTCTGCAGGAGGTAAATGCAATATCCGGCGTTGGCGAGGAAACCCGCGCTCAAGGCAAGCGCCCAAATCACATTGGACGACATGGCCTGCGAGGCGCCGGCGGCGTGGGCTGCCTGCTGAAGGTCTTTGCCAAAGACGAAGCTGAAATTGAGCATCGCCGAGAAAATTCCGGAGAGAATACAGATCACCAGCCCCAGCCAGAAACCCGCCCCGCCGCGTTGCGAGGTCTGGCTGGAAAGTTCCCGTTCGCGCCGGTGGCCGGCCACTGAACAGACCACGATGCCCAGAACGACGATCGCGAGCCCCGTAATCAGGATGTACCCCTGGGGAGTAAACAGTTCGTTCGGGTGCAGCACGACGAGCGGCAGAAGAGATCCGAGAGAAGCCGTGATGCCCAGGACAATCGCGAAGGTGAGGGCCATGCCCACGCGGCTGATGCCCAGGCCGAAGAGAGTGGAACCCACACCCCAGCCAAAACCGAAGAGCACGACTTCCGCGATCGTGGCGCCGGGAGCGCCCGCCAGAACTTCACCAAAGTGCGGGACAGTGGCAAAGACCATGATCCACGGGAGGACGAGCATCCCGGCAACCGAGTAGACCAGCCAGGTGTTCTCCCAGCGCCAGCGGGTCATGCGCTTCATGGGAAGCGCAAAGCTCCCTTGCAGGAATCCTCCCAGGAGGACCAGTCCTATAGCCAAGCCAATGTTTCCGCTCATTACTCCCCCAGCCACTACCCAGGGCCTTATGGGGCTGAAGAACGAACCAGCCGCTCGGCCCACCGGGCGACGTCGGCTGGCGTAACTTCGGCATTCCCGCTCTCCAGGGACGCAAACTGAATGGCGAGATTGCCGATTGTGGAACTTTCTACGGGCCCGTGTTTAACCTCGAGGCCTGTATGCTGTGCGATGAGGCGATTGACGTACTCATTCTGGCTGCCGCCGCCCACCATGTAAAGGCGGTGAAATTTGCGGCCCGTCACTTCCTGGAGCGCTCGCAGAATCTCCGCGTAGCGGGCGGCAAGGCTGGCAAAAATGACGCTGGCCATCCGGGGCGCGTTCGCCGGGTCTTCGGGAAGCGGCGCGTGACCGGCTTTTTCAAGCTCGCGGTTGATTCGGGAAGGCATGTGCCCTTGAAGGATGAGGTCCCCGGCGTCAACATTGAAAACTGTTTCGGGAACAGGAAGCCGCTCGCATTCGGCGATCAGTTCAGTTACCGACCAGGAACGGGTTCCAGCCGAGTTCCACTCACGGAGGCACTCCTCAAGCAGCCACATGCCGTTCACGTTCTTGAGGAACCGAATCCGGCCTCCGACCCCGCCTTCATTCGTGAAGTTCTCGCGGAGCGCCGCGGCCGACGTGCAAGGCTCGTCCAGCACCGCCCCGACGAGCGACCACGTCCCGGAGCTGATGAAGGCCCATTCGGTTGTCGCATCCGGAATACCCGCAACTGCTGCCCCCGTGTCGTGGCAGGCAGGGGCAATCACTCGCGCCGCCTTGTAGGCAGCGAGAGCGGCAATGTCGCCGCGAAGAGGTCCAAGTTGCGTTCCCGGCGGCACAATAGGCGGAGCAGCAGAGCGGTCGAGGCCGACCTTCTCAAAGATTTCATCGCACCAGTTCCGGGTCCTCGCGTTGACAAGTTGTGTGTGCGTGCAGTTAGTGTATTCGGCGACAGCGGCCTTCGGGTCGGACCCGGCGAAGCGGTACAGCAGATATTCGGGAATGTTAAGCCAGCGCGCGCCAGGTTCAAGACCGTCGCGGAGGTCGGCATAAAGCTGGTAGAGAGTGTTGAATCGCAGGAACTGAATGCCCGTCAGCTCGTAAAGCCGCTCCCGGGCAATCTTCGCCCAGACTTCCGGCATGGCCGTCTCAGTCCTCTGATCGCGATAGCAGAGCGGGTCAGCAAGCGGCTTGCCGGCCTGATCGAGCCGGACATAATCCACCGCCCAGCCGTCCACGCCGATGGAATCGATGCCCCGCTTCGCATCCGTCAGCAGTTTTGAGGCAAGGTCAAGACCTTCATCGGCGCCCTGGCAAAGCTGATCAAGCTGCCACCAGAGGTGGCCCTCGCGCTCAACCGGGCCGTTCGGATAGCGATGCGCAAGATGCATACTGGCCTGAATTCCGTCCCATTGCGCCAGCGAAACACGGCAACTGCCCGCACCCAGGTCGACAGCAACACATCGAAGTTTATCCATACTTGACCCCTGAAGCGGCTCCGCGGGCTTTCCCTGCTCTTATCGCAGGAACGCCTCTGTGAGGCCGCCATCCACCGGGAACAGATGTCCCGTCGTGCAACGGGAACGGTCACTGGCAAGAAACAGGATGGCCTCGGCGCAGTCAACCGGATCGATCGGCTCGTGAGTCAGCGTGCGCTGCGCGTAAAAATGAGCCAGCTTGCTTCGCAACTCATCGGTGGATGCTTCCGGATTATGTTCGATCTTGTACTTGGCCAGCGAGGCCAGAACCCGGTCGCGCGGGAACATGGTCGAACCCTTCACGACCGTCGCCGGGCTGATGCCATTCACCCTGACGATCGGCGCCAGCGAAATGGCGAGTTCGCGCACCAGGTGGCTGAGCGCGGCCTTACTGACATCGTAGGCTTCGCTGCCATGTTTGGGCACCACCGCATTCGCGGAACTGGTGAGCACGATGCTGCCCGACAGTTTCTGCGCGCTGTAGATTCTTTCCGCTTCCGAGGCCAGCAGGTGATTCCCTGTCACGTTGATGTCGAGGGTGAGCCTCCATTGATCATCCGTGATCCTGCCGTCAGGCGAAGCCGGGAAGATTGCGGCGGTGTTCACCAGGATATCGATGCCGCCAAAAGTTTCAACGGCCTTGCGCAGGGCCGCGTGAACGGAGTTCCGGTCCCGGATATCCACCACGACCGATGTGGCCGCATCCTTACCTGCGATCTCCGAAACTTCCTCTGCCACCGCCTTCGCCGCTTCAGCGTCAATGTCAACGGCGACGACGTGGGCTCCCCGCTTTGCCGCCATGATCGCCACTTCGCGGCCGATGCCGTGTCCGGCTCCTACAACGAAGGCCACTTTGCGGCTCAGTTCCTGCTCGGGAGGCTGGCGGCGGAGTTTGGCTTCTTCGAGCGCCCAATACTCGATTCCGAAAGCTTCCTTCAGCGGCAAGGCCACGTAGTTGTGGTAAACCTCGAACGCTTCGGTGGACGCGGCACGCCCGGCATGCGGCAAAGGTTTCGGCGGAGGCCCGCTTTCAAGAGCCGTAGCGCCCTCCATCACGTGGATGGCGTTCACATAAAACTCTCCGGTCAGCCGCGCTTCCTTCTTGCTCTTGCCGAAGCTGAACATCCCGACGCCCGGAACCAGCACCACGGTGGGATTAGGATTCCGCATCGCCGGCGATTCCGGCTTGGCAAAGCTGCGATAGTACTCTTCGTACTCCTTCCGATAGCCGGCCAGGGCCTTGTCCAGGAGA
>JAKASH010000081.1 GCA_021828225.1 Acidobacteriota bacterium
TCTTCAAGAACCCTGCGTTGTTGGAATTAATGGAGCATGGGCGTAAGACCCGCCTGCACTTCATGGGCCTGCTCAGTGACGGGGGTGTGCACTCCCACCAGAGGCACCTTAATGCGCTGCTCAAGATGGCCCGTGAAAACAACGTGAGTGACGTTTTCGTTCACGTTTTCCTGGACGGCCGCGATACGCCGCCCACCAACGGCGTTGAATATGTCCAGGCGCTGCTCAAGACGATGCGTGAATACAACATAGGAAGGATCGCCACCGTCTCGGGCCGTTACTACGCGATGGATCGTGACAACCGCTGGCAGCGTACCCAGAAGGCTTACGATGCCATCGTGAACGGCGAGGGAGTGAAGTCGGATGATCCCGTCGCCGCCATCAAGCAGTCCTATAACCAGGGCGTCACCGATGAGTTTGTGGTGCCGATCGTCATTACGGATTCTGAGGGCCAGCCCACGGCTACCATCCGCAGTGACGACACCGTGATGTTCTTCAACTTCCGTGCCGACCGCGCTCGGCAGCTTACGCGCGCCTTGACGCATTCAGACCTCGACTCATTCGAGCGCCGCGGGTATCCGGAGAACTTGTATTACCTCTCGATGACCCGCTACGACAAGTCGTTTACCACGCCCTGCGTTTTCTCGCCCCAATCGCTGAACCACATCCTGGCCTCGGTTATGGCAGAGATGAAGATGAAGAACCTGCGCGTGGCAGAGACTGAAAAGTACGCTCACGTGACATACTTCTTCAATGGCGGCGTGGAGAAAGCTTTCCCGGGTGAGGACCGCATCCTGGTCCCGTCGCCCAAAGTGGCGACGTACGACCTGCAGCCGGAAATGAGCGCCCGGGGAGTGATGGAAGCGGTGGTCAAAGCCGTCAATGAAGGCAGCCGCGACGTCATCATCGTCAACTTTGCCAACGCCGATATGGTGGGCCACAGCGGGAAGCTCGAAGCCACCGTCAAAGCCGTGGAAACCGTTGATGCCTGCCTCGGTGAGCTTTACAAGGCGGTGCGCGCCAAGGGCGGAGCTATGGTGATCACGGCCGATCACGGCAATGCCGAATTGATGGTGGATCCCAAAACCGGCGGTCCGCATACCGCCCACACGACGAATCCTGTTCCTCTCATCCTGATTGCGGAACAGCTCCCGCCAAAGCTGCGCGAGGGCGGGGCGCTGGCGGACATTTCGCCCACCCTGCTGGGCATTCTGGGCGTCCCCTTACCTCCTGAAATGACCGGTCACGACCTGCGCGATTTTGAAGCCAAGCAGCCGGAAGCGCGACCGCGTCAATGAGTTTGTTGTGCGCTTCGCTTGGTTTCAGCCTGCATTGTTGAAGCGTTGAAGTCTAGCCCGGAAGTTTTAAACCCCGCTGAAAAGGCTGCCTTGGCAGCCTTTTCGGCTCCTTCGAGTGACGAATTGCAACGTCCTTCAGGCAACTCTCAGACACTTCTCCGTACGTTTCACGCGATAGCCCGATTCTGGCCGGGCCTCGTTATCTGACTCCACAGCTTTGCTGCCCACTCTCAACAGGCTTTAATCCCGGCGCAAATTTTGACACCCCATTGACCGTGTGCGATAATCCGAAGGAGATTGCGAATAGGGCGAAATAAGCCAATGACAGGAAAAATCATGAGATTTTGGGCGGCTGGGATCAGCCTTTTTTTATTTACAGCCGTGGCTGTAGCAGGACCACAGAGTTCTGCGCAGAGCAAGACGGATAATTCGGAGAAGCAGGCGGAACCTGCGACGAAGACGCCGGATCACGCTGCAGCCTACTACCACTATATGCTGGCGCAGCGCTACAAAGACCTTGCCGGCATCTACAACCGCGGTGATTACGTGGATCGTGCGATTTCCGAATACCAGAAGGCGATTCAAGATGACCCTTCCTCACTTTTCCTGCGCGTACAACTCGCGGAACTGTATTGGCGCGTCAGCCACATCGAGGACGCGATCAGTGAAGCCCAGTCTGTTCTCAAGGTGAATCCCAACGACGTGGAAGCCCACCGGCTGCTTGCTCACATTTATCTGGGCAGTCTGAGTAGTCAAAGTTCGGGTACATCTAACCATGAAATGCTTGATAAGACCATCACCGAATTTGCGGCAGTCTACCGCCTTGACCCGAGCGATACAGAATCGGCATTAATGCTGGGCAGACTTTATAAGGTTAACAACGAACCGCAAAAAGCGGAGGCCATCTTTAAGAAGGTTCTTGACGAGAATCCGGATTCGCGGAGCGTACTGGCTAATCTGACCGAGCTTTATTTTGACGAAGGCCATTACAACAAGATTGTCAGCCTGCTGGAGAATATCCCGGCCAGCAAGATGGATCCGGCACTGCTGTACCTGCTGGGAAGCGCCTACACGCAGACCCGCAATTACGACAAAGCCGAAGGCGTCTTCAAGGAAGCGCTGGCAAGGGAGCCTGACAGTGAAGATATTCGCCGGGCATATGCTGAAGCGCTGATGGCTCAAGGGAAGATGCAGGATGCGCGGGTACAGCTTCAGGAAATTGTGAAGTCAGATCCTCAGTCTCCCATGTCCTACGTGCGGCTGGCCCAGCTTGATCGCCAAATGGGGAATTTCAAAGAGGCACAACAGGAGTTGGAACAGGCAAGGCACCTGGCGCCCGACAATCTTGAGATACCTTATCAGGAAGCGATCCTGGACCATACCTTAGGTGACGATACACAGGCGATCAGTCTCCTGGAAGGTTTGCTGAAAAAAACCGAAAAGCCGGACGGGAAATACAATCCTCCGGAAGCTAATAATCGTGCGGTGTATTTGCAGCGTCTGGGCACGATTTATCGCTCTCAGGAGAACTACGACAAAGCAATCGAGACTTTCCAGCGCATCGTCGCTTTAGGTGATGACGTGGCCCCAAGAGGCGAGTCTCTGATTGTTGAAACGCTGCAGTTGAACAACCAGATTAAGCAGGCGATCAAAGAGGTTGATGCTGCCCTTCAGAAGTACCCGCAGAACCGTGAACTCCTCATGCAGAAGGCCTCGCTGCTGGGGCAGGATGGCCATCGGGATGAAGCTGTTAAACAGCTCGAGAAGATGCTGAATGGGACGCCTGATGACCGTGACATTTACCTGGCCATTGCGCAGATTTATTCCCAGGCCAAGCTTTATCCCAAGGCTGAAGAAGTTATCCAAAAAGCTTTAGCCCTGACCAGCGATCCGGGTGACCAGGAGTATGCAAGGTTCCTGCTGGGTTCTGTTTATGAGCGCGAGAAGAAGTACGATCTGGCCGAAGAGCAATTCAAGAAGGTTCTGGCGGTGGATCCGTTGAATGATGCTGCTGCAAATTATCTCGGCTACATGCTGGCGGACCGTGGCGTACGGCTTGAGGAGTCGGTCAAATACATCAAGGATGCTCTCAAGCTTGAGCCCAATAACGGGGCTTACCTGGATAGTCTGGGATGGGCCTATCACAAGATGAACCGTAATGAGTTGGCGCAAGGCCCACTCGAGAAAGCAGTCCAGTTAATTCCTAATGATCCGACGATTCGAGAGCATCTGGGGTATGTTTACCTGGGACTGGGCGAGAAGGCCAAGGCACTGCAGGAATGGGAACACGCCTTGAAATTCTGGCACAAGGGTTCATCGAGTGACTTTGGCTCGCAGCAGGCTGCCAAGCTTCGCAAGCAAGTCAATCACCTGAAACATCAGATTGGCCAGCAAGAATCTGCCGTGGGTCAGAATTAGCAACTGTGCCATTCGGCTTGCGGAATGGACGTCTTTTAACCTTCGATATCGACCGTTTTCCTGTCGTGTCCCTTGATAAAAACTGTACAAGCCCGCGCTTTTGCCAAGATCAATCTCGGACTCAAAGTCATTGGCAAGCGGCCGGATGGTTTCCACGAAATCCGGACCGTTTACCAGACGGTCGGTCTTGCCGACCAGCTTCAAATCACTGTCTCCTCGCGGCAAAATGGCATCTGCCTGGAATGTGATCACCAGGAACTCTCCTCCGGACCGGAAAACCTGGTCTACCGCGCGGCTGAACTCTGGCAGCGTGCGCGCGACTTCAAGGGCGGTATCAGGCTCCGGCTGGGAAAGAAAATTCCCATGGGCGCCGGCCTGGGAGGCGGCAGCAGCGACGCGGCGGTCACTCTGCTGGCCCTGGAATACCTGACCGGCAATCGCCTGGATTCTCTGATTCGGCGCCAACTGGCCGCCAAGCTTGGTTCGGACGTTCCACTTTTCCTTTTAGGGGGGCGCGTGCTGGGTTGTGGGCGTGGCGAGGAGGTTTATCCTCTCACCGATTTTCCGGGCCGCCCCTGCCTGATTGCTTTCCCGGGCTTTGCGGTCTCGACTGCTGAAGCTTATGCTGCCCTTGGTTTGCGATTGACGCAAGGGGGAGAAAACCGTAAAATTAATGATTTGGGCGAGCGGCCACCGTTTCCCCTGGAAGATTGGGGGCCGGCCGAAAACGATTTTGAGATTTACGTTTTCGCGAGGTGGCCTGAGCTGGCAAGAGTTAGAAGCCAGCTTATCCGGGCCGGGGCCGAAACAGCCTCCTTGACGGGTAGCGGGTCAGCGCTATATGCCGTCTTTGAATCTGCCCAACAACTGAATCACGCGGCGAATCTGATACCCGCGGCATGGAAGGTTTTTAAGGTTCGGACCCTTCCTCGTGCCGTGTACCTGCGGCGCCTTTTTGTTTGAAGCGAACCTGCATGAAAAACATGCCTGTTCCACCGACGGATGTCAGGGGAGACGAGATCGGAAGCAAAGGCCCATTGAAGTTGTTTTACTATTTTCGGGTCAGGGTGCTGGGAGGTCGTCCAGTGGTAGGACACATGCCTTTGGAGCATGGAACCCTGGTTCGAATCCAGGCCTCCCAGCCAGATTCAGAATCTGTCGAGAGCAAAGGTAGACGCGATGGCTGACCGCATTCATCACGCGTTGAAAATACTGACGGGGAACGCTCATCGGGCGCTGGCCCGGGAGATTTGTGACCATCTGGGAGTGCCTTTGTCGCGGATGAATGTGGACCGCTTTCCAGACGGCGAGGTGCGACTCCAGATCCTCGAAAACGTCCGAGGAGCGGATGTCTTTGTCGTCCAGCCCACGTGCCGGCCGGTCAATGAGAACCTGGTTGAATTGCTGATTATTCTTGATGCCTTACGCCGCGCTTCCGCTTACCGTATTACGGCGGTGATGCCCTATTACGGTTATGCGCGGCAGGACCGGAAAGACCGGCCCCGCGTCCCGATCTCAGCCAAGCTGGTCGCGGATTTGCTGACCTCGGCGGGGGCGAACCGGATTCTGGCGCTCGACCTGCACGCCGGGCAGATCCAGGGGTATTTCGACATTCCCGTCGACCACCTGTACGCTACGCCGGTCACAGTCAGCTATTTTCGGAGGTTGAGGCTGAAAAACCTTGTGGTTGTCTCTCCGGACACCGGCGGAGTTGAGCGAGCCCGGGCTTTTGCCAAGCGACTGCGGGTTCCTCTGGCAATCATTGACAAACGGCGAGAGGATGCGGACGTCGTTGAGATGTTCAACGTGATTGGTGAAGTCAAGAGTAAGACTTGTCTGATTGTTGATGACATGATTGGAACGGGTGGCACGCTCGCGCAAGGTTCAAAGGCATTGAGGGCAAAGGGCGCGGAGAGAGTTCTGGCATGCTGCACGCACGGGGTTTTTGCCGGGAATGCCATCAACAATATATGTGAATCTCCCTTGGAACAGGTTGTGGCGACTAACTCCATTCCGCTTGTCCCCGAAGCCGAGGCATGCGACCGTATCAAGGTTTTGAGCGTGGCAAGGCTGCTGGCGGAAGCCATCAAGTCAATCTATAAAGAAACCTCGGTGAGCAAGCTCTTCATCTAAGTTCCCGAGTGACTGGAGTGGCTCCGACTTTTAGAATTTTTGAGGTGTAAACAACTATGGCAGAGATTTTCAACGTTGAAGCCGTTACCCGCGAGATGTTCGGCAAGAACGCCGCTCGACGCCTTCGGCATTCGGGACGCATTCCTGCGGTGGTTTACGGTGGCGGAGGGCCATCGATTCCGCTTGCGGTAGACCCCAAAGCGATCTTGCACATTTTGCACTCCGAGGCGGGGCACAACGCCATCTTTACGCTCCAGATTCCGGAAAAAGCCCCGGCACGCGTCATGCTTCGAGGCTGGCAATGGGAACCCATCCGCGGCAGCCTGCTGCATGTCGATATGGTTCGGATTGCCCGGGACGCGAAACTGAGAGTTCGAGTGCCGATCCACGTTACTGGCGAACCACAAGGTGTGAAGATCCAGGGCGGAGTGTTTGAGTTTATCCTGCGCGAAGTTGAAGTGGAGTGCTTGCCGGACGATATCCCGGAACACATTACAATCGATGTGAGCGATCTGGTGATCGGGCGCAACATTCGCGTCTCTGATCTCCCGGTATCAGCGAATGTCGAAGTGCTGGCCGAGTCTGCCCGGGTTGTGGCCCATGTTGTGGCGCCAAAGGCGGAGGTTGCTCCGGCTGCGGAGGTTGCTGAGGCTGCTCCGGCCGAGCCCGAGTTGATCCGAAAGCGCAAGGCTGAAGAGGAAGGCGCTGAGGAGGAGAAGGCGGCACCGGAAGGCAAGCAAGAGAAGAAAGAGAAGAAAGAAGCAAAGTGATCCTGGGAGTGTGTTGGCACCTAAGGAGATGGGTAAAACGGGGTGAAATTGATTGTGGGTCTCGGAAACCCCGGTGACGAGTACCATTTAACGCCCCACAATCTGGGGTTTATGGTTGTTGACCGCCTGGCAGATTTTTGCGATGCGAGGTTATCACGTCGGGAAGCCCGGGCCGTCATCGCCTCAACCAGACTCGATGGCGAGCCGGTCGTGCTGGCAAAGCCTCAGACGTTCATGAATTTGAGCGGACTAGCCGTTTCTGGTTTGCTCCAGAGATTTGACGTGCCGGTAGACGATTTGATTATCCTGGTCGACGATGTGGATCTCCCGCTGGGCTCGTTGCGGATTCGGCGGAAAGGGAGCGCGGGTGGCCACAACGGGCTGAAATCGGTGATCGGAGCACTGGAAACAGACTGCTTCACGCGGGTACGGATGGGAGTCGGGCCCGACAGGCCGGTTGAGGATCTGGTTTCTTATGTCCTTGCTCCCTTCCGCAAAAAAGACCGGGAAGCAGTAGCAGAGATGATCGACCAGGCCGTTCAGGCTGTCCGATTCATCCTGAAGGAAGGCGTGGAGAAGGCGATGAACCTCTTCAATCGGAGAGTTTCACCAGAGGAGTAGTGAGGATCTATGACAAAATATGAAATGATGCTGATCACTCGGCCGGATGTTCCCGAGGAAGAAATCGACAAGCTTACCGCCCAGATGGACGGGGTGGTCTCCGGAGCCGGAGGAAAGACTGAGAAGATCGATAAAATGGGGCGGCGCAGGCTGGCTTATCGTGTGAAGAAGCAGCGCGAGGGCTATTATGTTCTTTTCACCTTCGAAGGGAACGGTGACACCGTGCGGGAGTTCGAGCGGCGGCTTAAGGTTACCGACTCGGTGATCAAGTTTCTGACCGTGAGGATTGACGAGCGGCGAAAACCCGCTGCAGAAGCCAAACCGGTCGCAGCGCCGCAGGCTGCTCCGCCGCCCGCTTCCGAGGCCCAGTCCGAGGCAGAAGCACCATCTCAGAACTAAGGGAGAGAAACACTTATGGCATTTGATCGATCGAGGTCAGGAGAGAGTAATACAAGGCGACCGAGCGGTGGCCGCAGGCAGTACTTCCGCCGCCGCAAGGTCTGCAAGTTTTGCGTGGAGAAGATCGATTTTATCGACTACAAGGACATCAGGCTGATCGGGCCGTTCGTTGCCGAGCGGGGGAAGATTCTTCCTCGTCGCTTGACGGGAACCTGTGCACCGCACCAGCGAGCCTTGACCCGGGCTATCAAGCAGGCCCGCAACATCGCTCTCCTTCCTTTTGCGGCTGCTGTCTGACCTGTGCATCGCACGTGCGAAATGGTCCAGGAAAGCGCCTGTGCCGCAGCAGCGAAGGGTTTAGCAACGAAAACATTGGTTATTGGAGAATCAGGACATGGAAGTCATTCTTCTTGAGAATATTGAAAAGCTCGGTTCGCGCGGCCAAATCGTCAAGGTGGCAAACGGCTATGGCCGGAATTTTCTGCTGCCCAAAAAGATGGCTGTCGCTGCGACACCTCAGAATCGAAAGTGGATCGAGCAGCAGCGAGTAAGGTTCCTGAAGTTGGAAGCGAAGGAACGGGGTGAGTCCGAAGACCTCGCCAAGCTCATGGAAGGCCTCCAGGTTGTTGCCATTCGCCGGGCCGGCGAAAAGGGGCAGCTCTTCGGGTCCGTCACCGCAATGGATATTGAAGAGGGTCTTGCGGCACAAGGCTTTAAGATCGACCGGCGCAAGATCCAACTTGGCAACCCTCTGAAGGTCCTGGGCGAGTTCGACGTTCCGGTCAAGCTGCACCGCGACGTTACGGTTACGGTGAAGGTGAAAGTCGAAGCTGAAGGTGGCGAGGCCGAGGGCCCAGAGAAAATTGAGGCCAAAGCTAAACCGGAGATCGAGACGAAGGCCATTCCCGAAGCCGAAGGCGAACCGGAGCCTGAGACCAAGGCCGGGACCGAAGGCGAATCTGAAGGTGACGATACAACTTCGCAAGCCTGACAGCTTCTGAGACCCCCGGATCCCTGGGCTTTCTGAAGAGCGGTTTATCGAGGGCGAATGTTTCGAAGAGAGAGTATTCTCGTTTGCTCCCCACGCTGGTATAATCTCTCCCTAGTTCTGAACGGGATCCAATCTTCATGGCAAGTACCATCCTCAGCGAGAAAGCCTTTCCCCACAATCTTGAGGCTGAACGTGCACTGCTGGGTTCCATCCTGCTCGACAATGGCGTGCTCAACCAGACCCTTGAATTAATTGATAAAAACGATTTCTTCTCGGATGGCCATCGCACCATCTTCGAGAAAATGATCGTCCTTTCTGAGAAGAACCGCACTATCGACCTGGTGACCCTCTCAGAAGATCTTTCGCGCGAGGGACTGCTTGAAAAAGTTGGCGGGGCTGGATATCTGGCGGCTTTGACTGACGGGATTCCCATCGGCGTTTCCGCAAGCATTAACGAGTACTCTCGAATCATTAAAGAGAAATCGCTGATTCGGAGGCTGATCAACGCCTCGAATAACGTCATCTCCAGGTGCTTCGACGGTGTCGATGACCCAGAGAC
>JAKASH010000082.1 GCA_021828225.1 Acidobacteriota bacterium
TTCGGCGCTCAGCGGCTGAATTCGCCCCGAATCGTCGTGAACGATCCCCGCCGTGCTGATCAGCCCCAGTTCGGTTGCCCGCCGGGCAATCGTGAGCGCGTCCTGAGGGTGGTCGGTATGGGCCCCGACCACGGAGTGGATGCTCACTTGAAATTCCGCAAACTGCGCCAGCCAGCGCAGCTTCTGATCGAGAACCTTGAGGCTTTTCTTTGAAACGGCATCCGGCTGAACGTTATCGACGCTGATCTGCATGCGGTCGAGCCCGGCCCGGTTGAGACGCCTGATCCGGTCGATGGTGAGCAGATAGCCGTTCGTCACCAGGATCGCGATGATCCCGTGATGGCGAACCCGCCGCACAACTTCCTCGAGTTCCGGGTGGAGCAGCGGCTCGCCGCCGGTCAGCGTGATGATGGTGGTGCCAAGCGCAGCCAGTTGGTCGATGCGGCGAAGCAGCTCGGCAGCCGGAACCGGCTTCGAGAAATCGTCAAACTCGTTGCAGTAGGTGCACGCCAGGTTGCAGCGGCGCGTCACCACCACGTGGGCCAGCACCGGATGGCTGGGCGACTTCAGCGCCAAAGCAACCATCCGCGCTTCCCGGTACATGCGATGCCACCGCTTGGCGTTGCGGCGAATGGTGACCCGTGACATCCGATTTGCCCTCCAGAAGAATATTTGCTATCGCTCAGCCCGGGGAAAAACTCTGCTGTAGCGCCGGTGTCCCCACAGTCGCCTTTCGGCGCTAAGGACAGCGCCGCACCATAAATCGGGTCGAACCAAATCAGAATCCCTCGGATGAAACCGCCGCTGCCTCCGTCGCCTGCTGCCTGCGATCGTTTCGAGGTTGGCGCCAGTTGACCTTGGGCAGGATCAGCGAAGTATCAATCCGATCGCGATGCTGTACGGCAATATTCATCAGGGAATCCAGAAGCGAGTCGGAAAGCAGATGAGGTTTCAGGCCCAGGTCAATCAACTTTGAGTGTTTCGCATTGAAATAGTGCGCTTCCTGCTCGACCCTTGGATCCGGCAGGTAGTCAATCTCGACTCGCAATCCCATCTTTCGACCCGCCAGTTGCACCATAGATGCCAGCTCCTTCACCGAAAACTGCTCGGTGAATTGATTGAAGACGCGATACTCGCCCGGCGCGGCTGGGTTCAGGCAGGCCAGCTCAATGCACCTCACCGTGTCGCGAATGTCCAGAAATCCGCGCGTCTGGCCGCCGCGTCCATAAACCGTGAGCGGGTGGCCGATGGCGGCTTGCACGCAAAAGCGGTTCAATACCGTGCCGAAGATTTCATCGTAATCAAACCGGTTGATCAAAGCCTCGTCGAGCGCCACTTCGTCGGTCACCGTTCCGTAGACAACCCCCTGATTCAGATCGGTGCCGCGAAGCTGCCAGATCTTGCAGGCAAACATGATGTTGTGGCTGTCGTGAACTTTCGAAAGGTGATAAAAAGAGCCCGGCTGCTTGGGAAAAGGCAGCACATCCTTTCGCCCATTATGCTCGATTTCGATATAGCCCTCTTCGATGTCGATGTTGGGAGTGCCGTACTCGCCCATCGTGCCCAGCTTGATCAGGTGGCAATCGGGCTGAAGTTCGCGGATGGCAAACAGCAGGTTGAGCGTCCCCACCACGTTATTGACCTGGGTAAAGACGGCGTGCTGGCGGTCAATCATCGAGTAGGGCGCCGAGCGTTGTTCGGCAAAATGAATCGCGGCTTCGGGCTTGATCGCCTCAATCGCCCCCGCCAGAAAATCATAGTCGGTCACATCCCCGACAAAAAGTTCCATGGTGTTTCCGGTAAGTTCCTGCCACGCTTCGAGCCGCTCGGCAAGCGGGCGAATGGGCGTCAGCGTCTCGACTCCCAGTTCGTCATCCCACTGCCGGCGGCCGTAACTATCAATGATGGCAACGTCATGGCCCCGGGCCGAAAGGTACAGGGCCGTCGCCCAACCGCAGTATCCATCACCACCCAGCACAGCTATTTTCATGTTTTCTCCCAGATTGTAGAGTTGCGAAGGACGCCCAGCCCCAAAGCCCCTCGAGACTTCTGTTCGCCCGGGCACGCAAGCCACCGCCCCGGCTGCAGCCCCAAATACAACTAAGACGTTTAGATGCAGGATCGCGGTTGCATGCCGCTAACCCGAAAAAAATTAAATCTTCGCCTCGTGCCTCATTTCGTCGCGAATTCCGAGCGCCGGGACAACAGATCCGGACCCGATCCCGGCTCGCCCGCTTGCGGAAGCGGACCTTCATCCGCCGGAACCTCCGCCTCGACGATGCGCCGTTCCATGCCCCGAACATAGAAGAAGAGCCCCAGGCCGCTAATGAGCACGGTCCAGATTCTCCAGCACAGCAGCGCTTCCGCCCCGCCACTCAGGCCAGTGATTTTGAAAAGCGTGTTGAAGGCCACTTCGCCGACCCCCAGCCCGCCGGGCGTAATCGGCAGGCTGTTCACAATCTGCCCGATCGGGACAAGCAGGAAGATTCTCCACGAGAGGCTGCCCGGATCCACGGCCAGGAGCCCCAGGGCGATCACGCCAACATTCGAGAGATTGGCCAGCAGCGAAAGTCCGAACGCTGACAAAAGCGTCGCCGGGCTTCGCCGGTAAGCCCCGATCGTTTCCAGCGCCCGCAACGCAAAATTCCGCATCGGCGAATAAGGGATGGCGCCCGCCAGACGACCCACCAGCGATTGGCGCAACAGGCAGGCCAGGAAGACAATGATTAAGAATAAACAGATGGCGGCATAGGAGATCAGGATCGCCCGCAGCAGGTGGACGCTCGAGACGAGCTGCGCAAACATCGGCGCGAAGATCAAGGGCAAAGCGAGCAGCGAAAACAGGCCGATGACACGGTCGAAAACCACGACGGTCGCCACTTCTGTCCGGCGGCCTTCGTTTTCCCGCGTGGCGTAAAACAACTTCGCCACCGTCCCGCCCGAGGCGCCGGGCATGAAAATGTCGAAGAACAGGCCCACAAGGGTTAATCTAATAGATGTCCTCACCGGAAGCGTCAGCCCCTGGGGCCGAAACAGCAGGGACAGGCGCCAGGATATCAGGGCGAGATGGAGCAGGATCAGGGCAAGAGCCGCCAGAGTGAGAGGCCAGCGGGTGAAAAGTTGCTCGAGGGCGGGAAAATTGATCAGGCCGGATTTCGCAAGATACACGAGCAGTCCAACGCCCAGCCCCAGGCGTGCAAGCGTAAGCACAATTCGCCGTCCGGATTTTACCGTGGTCTTTTCCTTTGAGAGGAGTGAAGGATTGGAAGGGCGCGAAGATTCGCTGCCCCCGGATAAGCGCCGGGCCTGCCGAGCGACCTCATGTGCTTCCCTCACTTGATCCAGGATCCCCTGAAATTTTCGCCCCTGAATCTGTTATCGTCTCACGAGTTTGGAGTGAGGCGCAAGCAAAGGAATCGAGACTTGTAAGATGAAACAAATGAGTCCCCGCATGGTCGGGACAATGATTTTCCAGAACCTGGTGCATCGGCCCGTCCGAACCGTGATCAGCATCCTCGCCGTCGCCCTCGAGGTCGGCATGGTGATGCTGGTAGTCGGACTCACCCACGGCATGCTGCGCGCTTCCGCCCACCGGATTGGCGGCGTGGGCGGCGACGTGATGGTGGAACCGCCCGGCGCTTCCATGTTCATGGGCCTGTCGAGCGCCACCCTGCCGATCGACCTGGACGCCCGCCTGGCCCAGATCGAGCATGTCCAGGCCGTCACACCGGTGCTTTTCCGCTTCACCACCTTCGGCACGCGCCTGATCTGGGGTATCGACATGAAGAGCTGGAACCAGGTGACCGGCGGATTCCTCTACCTTGCCGGAGGCCCGCTCAGCGCCCCCTACGACATCCTTGTGGATAACGACTACGCCCGGCAGAACCACGTCCAGGTTGGCCAGACCCTGCACCTGCTGGATCACAACTTCCGCGTCTGCGGCATTGTCGAGCACGGCAAAGGCTCCCGCCTTTTCATCCCTCTCGAGACCGCGGCGCATCTGGCCGACCAGCAGAAACGCGCCTCGATTTTCTTCATCAAGTGCACTGACCCGGCTTACACCAGCGGTGTGATCGGCTCGATTAAAAAGCTGCTTCCCAATGACAGTGTTCTGGCGGTCCAGAAATACATGTCCATGCTCACTTCAGACAGCCTTCCGCCCCTCGCCGACTTTATTACCGTGATGATCGGCACCGCGGTGATGATCGGATTCCTGGTGATCTTTCTTTCCATGTACACCACGGTGGCGGAGCGCACGCGCGAGATCGGCATCCTGAAATCGCTGGGAGCTGGCAGAGGGTTTATCCTCCAGATGATTCTGCGGGAGGCGGGTGCTCTCAGCGTCGCGGGCATCCTCGTCGGTTATGGCGCCGCGTGGATTGGACAAAAGGTGATTCTCGAAACCTTCCCCACCATCAGCATCGAATTGACCTACCACTGGGCGGCCTGGGCGGCCTTGTTGGCCCTGGGCGGCTCGCTGCTGGGAGCGTTCTACCCGGCGCTGCGTTCGGCGCGCCTCGATCCGGTGGACGCGCTGGCCTACGAATAGGAAAGCCTCAGCGCGGGGCGCGGCGGCGGAAGACATTCACGCAAAAGTCGGAAATCGTCAGCGCCCATCCCGCGATCCAGGCCCAGAGGAGTTGCAGAAGCAGCCTGGGCAATTCCCCCGCCGTGATGGGTTTCTTCTCCATAGCCTGATTGTATCAAGCCGCCCGGGAATCTTGCGCACCGCGCGTGCCGCCCCTGGTTTCACTCTTTACGCATGTCCCCAACCGCCTGCAGCCGTCAATCTCCACCGGCCCTGCGCGAGCTCAGCCTACTAGCCGACAGCGTCCGGCAGCGCGCGCACAGGTTGCCGCTCTTGAGGTCGATCCTCTCCACGGCGTGCGAGGGCGACATCGCGCAGCGGTAATCGTCGCAATGCGTCAGGCCGAGCGTGTGGCCGAGCTCATGCACCGCCTCTTTTACCAGCCGCTCGCGGAGCAGTTCCGGCTGTGGCGGAAGCCCGTAAAACTCCTGGCGAAGCCGGCAGGTGGAGACCAGGGCGCAGGGGCCGTTCAGGTGGGCCTCGCCAAAAACAAAAGTCAGGATGGGGATATAGAGGTCCAGGGCCGTGACGCCCAGCAGCCGAAACGATTTTGGCGCAAAGCGCTTTTGCATCCGCTCGAGCAAATCGGTGGAAAAATATTGCTGGCGCTCCAGATTGAAGGAAGGCTCAGGATCGAACCGGGCCTTCAGCGCCTGGCACTGCACGCAAAATTCGGCCGAGAGTCCCAGGGCAAGAAAGTCGAGCAGGCTGGGATCCGTTTCTCCAACCGGCAGCAACTGGATGGGAGTCATGAGGATTTCTCAGGCGCCCGTTTCCATCCGTATTTCTTCAGCTTGGTGTGCAGAGTCACGCGGTCGATGTGCAGGATTTCCGCCGCCGCCGTCTGATTGCCGCCGCACATCTCAACCACTTCCAGGATGTGGGCGCGCTCCACTTCTTCGAGCGACATCGCGTTGCGCTCTGCGGACGGCAGCCGCAGCGTGAAGTCTTCCTCCTGCAGTTCCGCGTGCCGCGCCACCACCATCGCGCGCTCCACCGCGTTTTCCAGTTCTCGCACGTTGCCGGGCCAGTCGTACCGATGCAGCAGGTCCATCGCCGGGTAAGAAATGCCCGCCACCGGCTTGTTCATCGAAGTTGAAAACTTGTGCACAAAATGGTTCACCAGCAGCGGAATATCCTGCTTGCGCTGGCGCAACGGCGGCAGGTCAACCCGGAACACGTTGAGGCGATAGTAGAGGTCGGGGCGAAAATCCCCTTCCTCGATCAGGGTTTCGAGATGTTTGTTCGTCGCAGCGATGCAGCGGAAATCCACGTGGATGGGCTGGGTGCTGCCCACGCGGGTAATGTCGTGCTGCTGCAGCACCCGCAGCAGGTCCGTCTGCGTCTTCAGGCTGATGTCGCCGATCTCATCCAGAAAAACCGTTCCGCCGTCGGCAACCTCGAAGCTTCCCTTCTTGCGGTACTGGGCGCCGGTAAAGGCTCCTTTCTCATGCCCAAACAGTTCGCTTTCCAGCAGCGTTTCCGTCAAGGCTCCGCAGTGGATCACCACCAGCGGGTTGTATCGCCGGGGGCTGGCGTTGTGAATCGCCTGGGCCACCAGCTCCTTGCCGGTGCCGCTTTCGCCCGTGATCAGGACCGTGGCTTCGGTGGGCGCCACCGTCTCAATCGCTTCAAACACTCCCTTCATGGCAGAGCTCTGGCCTACAAGCTCCTGCGGGCGGACGGCCGCGGCCATGGCCTCTTTCAAGCGGACGTTCTCCTGCGCGGTGCGTTTGTGCTCGATGGCGTTGTGGACGGTGTGGGCGATATCCTCCGGGTCAAAGGGCTTCACCACGTAATCGTAGGCGCCGTTCTTGAGCGCCGCCACCGCGGTTTCGACCGACGCGTAGCCCGTCATGATAATCACCGTCAGGTCCGGCTTGGCCTGCCGAAACCGCCCCTGAAGTTCAATGCCGTCCACGTCCGGCATCTTGATGTCCACCAGCGCCACGTCCCACGCCTGCCGGGCCAGCAAGGTCAGAGCCTCGCGCGCGCTGTCCGCCGCGCCCACCTCGTAGCCTTCCTCCCGAAACCATTTGGACAGCGAGTCCCGAACGATCAGCTCATCGTCCACAATCAGAATGCTTCCCTTTGTGCTCATTGCAAGTTGCCTTTGTAGCGGCGGTGTCCTCACCGCCGGTTTGTGGTAGCCACGGCATGCTTTCTATGCCGTGGTCTTTTTGATGCCGGGTAGCCACGGCATGCTTTCTATGCCGTGGTCTTTTTGATGCCGGGTAGCCACGGACAGTGCTTTCCTGTCCGTGGGCCTTTTAGGGGTGCGGGGCTTCAGCCCCGCCCTCCTGCAATTCCTCATCCCAGATCCTTAAGTTCAAACGGCACGATCCGTTTCGTGAGAAGGCAAAGGAGCCCCGCCCTCAAGCGGCAAGGTGACGGTAAACCGCGTTCCCCTGCCCGGCTCCGAACCCACTTCGATGCGCCCCTGGTGTCGCTCCACGATGATCCGGCTGATGGCCAGTCCCAGTCCCAGCCCGTGGTCACGCTCCTTGGTCGTAAAGAAGGGCTCGAAGACGTTGGGCAAAAGTCCCGGCGGAATCCCCATCCCGTCATCCCGCACCTCAATCTGAACCTCCTGCAATTCCGGAATTTGCCGGCTCATCAGGCCGAGGTTGCCGCCTTTGGGCATCGCCTCGATGGCATTCATCACCAGCGACAGGATCACCTGCTCAATCTGCGACGGATCGCATCGGACCCGCGGAAGGTCGCCCGCCAGGTTCAGATGCAACTGGATGCCCGCCAGGTCAAGCTGGTGCTGGACCAGCCGCACGCAGCGGTCGATCACCACATTCAGGTCGGCCGGCTCGCAACTCAACGAAGTCGCCCGGACAAACGTCAGCAGGTTCTTGACAATGTCGCCGCAGCGCCGGGTTTCTGACGCGATCAGGTCGAGCGACTTCAAGGTCTCTTCATTCGCCTCGCCGTTCTCCCGGACAAACTGCTTCTTCAGCAGTTTCGCATAGGTCAGGATTCCTGCAAGCGGATTGTTGATTTCGTGGGCGACAATCGCCGCCAGTTTTCCGATCGATGCCATTTTTTCTACTCGCACCATCTGTTCATGCGCGCGGTTCAGTTCCCGGGTCTTCTGGTCGACCCGCTCCTCGAGGGTTTGCCCCCATTCGGTGATTTCCTTGCGCGCTTCCTGGAGCTGTTGGCTCATTGTGTTGAATGAGGATGCCAGGTCAGCAACCTCGTCGCGGGAATGGATGTCCAACTGGTAGCCCAGTTCCCCGGAAGCCAGGCGGTGCGTTCCCTCCTTGAGAGCCTGCAGCGGGCCGTACAGCACTCGCCAGACAAAGATCGCGCTCAAGGAAGAGATCACGGCAATCGCCAGAATCGTGTACAGGATCATGCGCCGCGTGCTTTCAGCGACGTTGGCCTCGGCCGCGGCCAGGGACAGGTTCGTGTCCAGCACTCCCAGTACCTTGACATTTGCGGGATGCGCGTGGCACGAGGCGTTGGCGCACGTCGGAGAATTCTCAATGGGATTGATGATTCCCAGCACGCGCTCTCCATCGGCCAGGCGGTAGGTGCGGAAGCGGTCCGGCCGGCTCAGGCGCGCCAGCGGTTGCGACCGGCTGTGGCAGCCGTAGCAGGCCTCGGCGCGTTTGTTGACCAGCGTGTTGATCTCCCGAGTATCCGAAGAAAAACTGATGCGGCCCTCCTGGTTGAAGATTCGAATCCGCACCATGCCCGGCTCGTTCGCCATCTCCGTGATAGTGTGGTACAACCCGTCGCGCTGGTTGCGAAGCATGTAATAGGAAGCGCTGTGCTTGATCACGTCACTGACGCGTTCGGCGCTGGCCAGCGTAGCCTTCTCCAGCCACTTCCGCTGCAGCCGGATATTCGCGTACCCGAGCAGGCCGAAAACCGCCGTCATCGAAACCACCAGAAGCACAAACAGCTTGGCGCTGATACTGTGCGCCGGCCGGATCCAGCGTTTCAAAATCCCCGCAACTGCATCACAGAAGCGCATAGGTTAACTCGGTCAGACCGGACGATTCGTCAATCTTGGCCGTGTAGCGCCGCCCTTCAGGGCGGCATGGCCGGGCCGGACCGAAACGCTGCGCGACCCGCTCGAGCGCACCGTGCGCCGCTCCGGCAATTGCTCGGGGCTCCGTCGTCCGAAGCGCTTCCGCACCTCGAATCGATGGGCTGGCAGAAATTTCATCAGCCTGTGATTAACTTTCCGTCATTGAGGCGTTTTGAGGCAATGAGCCCTATCACTTTGGGCTGTGAGGCCGCTCACCGGATCGGCCGTCCTCCGCCTTTGTAGCGCAACGTTCGCCTTTTAACGTTGCGGCTCCTGCCCGGGGCTGGCGCAGAGCAAGTAGCGAGGACCTCCGGTTTTGAGGTCCGCGGTTCTTCTAGGGATGGCGTTCACGGGGCTGGCGCAGAGCCTGATTTTTGGGCTCTGCGATTCCCGAAGGGAACTTGTGCCGAGGGAATACGCCCTATGCGCGAGGCGAGCCCTGCGATGGGTACTGACAGAACCCTCTCGCTTCGCGA